>NZ_JBSGZJ010000041.1:4494-28684 GCF_053610925.1 Streptomyces sp. NPDC054847
AGGCTCCCAGTAGACGACTGGGTTGATAGGCCGGATATGGAAGCCCTGTAAGGGGTGGAGTTGACCGGTACTAATAGGCCGAGGGCTTGTCCTCAGTTGCTCGCGTCCACTGTGTTAGTTCTGAAGTAACGAACTCGCCTTGCCGGCTTGAGTTCCAACTTCATAGTGTTTCGGTGGTCATTGCGTTAGGGAAACGCCCGGTTACATTCCGAACCCGGAAGCTAAGCCTTTCAGCGCCGATGGTACTGCAGGGGGGACCCTGTGGGAGAGTAGGACGCCGCCGAACAATCATTGTGGGAAAGCCCCGCACCTCTGGTGCGGGGCCTTCCTGCGTTCAGGGGCAATTCCCGTACAGGGGCGCCGCCCTGGATCTTCAGGACGGGTTCACCAGCCTGGTGTCGTACGCCAGGATGACCGCCTGGACGCGGTCCCTCGCGCCGGTCTTCGCCAGGATGCGGCTCACATGGGTCTTCACCGTGGACTCGGCCAGGTGGAACCGGCTCGCGATCTCCATGTTCGTCCACCCCTGGCCGATCACCGTAAGAATCTCGCGCTCCCGTTCCGTCAGCCGTGCCAGACGCGCGTCCGGTACCGGCTCGCCGGTACCGACGGCCGTGGTCTCCGGCAGGTGCTGCACGTACGTGTCCAGGAGTCGGCGGGTGAGGCTCGGAGCGACCACCGCGTCTCCGGCGGCCACGGCACGAATGCCGGAGAGGAGCTCCTCCGGCATCGCGTCCTTGATGAGGAAGCCGCTCGCGCCCGCGCGCAGGCCCTTGTAGGCGTACTCGTCCAGGTCGAACGTCGTGACGATGAGGACCCGAGTGCGGGCGCCCGAGGCGACGATGCGCCGCGTCGCCTCGATCCCGTCGAGACCCGGCATGCGGATGTCCATCAGGACGACGTCGGGGTGGAGTTCCGCGGCCTGACGTACTGCATCGGCGCCGTTTCCGGCCTCGCCCACCACCGTCATGTCGTCCTGGCTCTCCAGCAGCATCCGGAAGCCGAAACGCTGCATGGGCTGGTCGTCGACGATGAGCACTGTCGTCACTGATCGGGTTCCTTCGGAAGGTGGAGACGTACGCGCCAGCCCCCCGGGGGCCGGTGCAGCGGACCGGCCTCAAGTGTGCCGTCGTACAGGGATGTTCGCTCCCGCATACCGGCCAGCCCGCGGCCCGTGCTCCCGGGCGTGGCATCGCCGCCGGCACCGGTGTCCATGACCGTGACGGTGACAGCGTCCGCCGCGTACCGCACGGCGACGGTGGCTGTCGCCTTGGGGCCGCCGTGCTTCAGGGAGTTGGTGAGGGCCTCCTGCACGACCCGGTAGACCGTCAGCTGGCGCCCCGCGGGCAGTGGGCCCGGGTCGCCGTCGACCGTGAGGTCCACCGGCAGGCCCGCTGCCCGTACGCCGTCGACCAGCCGTTCCAGGTCGGCCAGGGCCGGCTGAGGGGCGAGGTCCGCAGGGGGTGCGGCATCCGGGTCCTCGCGCAGGACGTCCAGAAGCCGCCGCAGTTCCGTCAGGGCCTGGCGGCTGGTGGTGCCGATGGCCTGGAGGGCCTGGGCCGCGCGCTCAGGGGAACCCGCGGCGGCGTAGGCGCCGCCGTCCGCGAGACCAGTGATGACCGACAGGTTGTGGCCGATGATGTCGTGCATCTCCCGGGCGATTCGGGTGCGTTCCGCGGCTGCCGCGAGCTGCGCCTGCTGGTCGCGCTCCACCTCGAGCTGTCTGGCGCGCTCCACCAGGGAGGCCGTGAACTCCTGCCGCGAACGGACCGCGAGTCCCAACAGGGCGACGAGCGCGAAGCTGTAGAACATCGGCACGAACTGCTGGTCCCAACTGCCCACCGGGTAGGCCGTGGCACCGACCGCCAGCGGGACGAGCACGGTGCCGAACGACCACACCAGGGTGCGCAACGGCAGCCGCAGCGCGATGTTGTAGACGGCGATCATCTGGAGGAACGACGCCTGAAGATGTGCGCCGCTCGCCGCGTTGGCCAGGGAGAACGGCAGCATCACCAGGAGCACGGCGAGCGGATGGCCGCGCCTCCACAGCAGCGGCACGGAGAAGCCCAGGCTCATGGTGAGCACCAGCCACGACGGCACGTCCTCGTTGAAGGCGACGTTGCGCCAGCCGCCCGCCGCGTCCACCAGCGCGGCGAACACGAACACCGCGGTGAGGTGGAGGTCCCAGACCAGCGGGCGGCGGCGGTCGAAGGCGCGCAGTCGTTCGGTGAGGCGCTGGAGCCGGCGGGTGAGCGGCTGGGCGCCGGTCGACCAGCCCTGTGGACCGGGGGTGGCCTGCGGGGGGCGCTTCTGCTGGGCCATGCGCATGCTCACATCCTCGTACACCGGCCGGCCCGGCCTCAGACGTCCCGGCGCTTGATCAGGACGGCGGCCGCCGCGAGGGTCGCGGCCGCCCACAGGGTCAGGGCCAGCAGTGCGCCGCCCGGTGAGGCCGCTCCTGGGATCGCCTCTGCCGACAGGAGGGACTCGAAGGCCTTCGTGGGGAAGTACTCCACGGCATCGGCCACGACGTCGTACGGGAGCATGGAGATCACCTCGGGCAGCACCATCATGCCGCCGATGAACGCGCCGATCGCTCCGGGCACCGACCGCACGAGCGCACCCAGTCCGAGGGCGATCAGCCCCAGCAGGGTGAGTCCGGCCGAGCTGCCCACGAGGGCGCGCACGACTCCCGGGTCGCCGAGCGAGGCCTCCTGGTCGGTGCCGGCGAAGAAGAGCTGCGCCGTCGGGAAGGTGACGAACGCGGTGGTGAGCGTGACGGCGAAGGTGACGGCGGCGAAGACGGCCGCCTTGGACCAGAGCACCGGGAGCCTGCGGGGCACCGTGGTCATCGAGGCACGGATCATGCCGGTCGAGTACTCGCCCGCGGTGACGAGGATGCCGAGGACGGCGAACGCGATCTGAGCGAACTGGACGCCGATGAGGGTGAGTACGACCACGTCCACGTCACCGTCGCCACCGCCCGTCTCGTAGGTGGCGCCCATGAGGAGGCCGATGCCCAACGTCAGCAGCCCGGCCGACACCAGGGTGATCCAGGTCGAGCGCAGCGTCCACAGCTTGTGCCACTCGGAGCGCAGCACACGGGTCGGGGTCAGCTCGTACGTGCTCATGCTGCTGCTCCTTCGAGCGGGACGGCCTGGTACTCGACCGCCTCGTGCGTGAGGTCCATGAAGGCCTGTTCCAGCGATGCGGTGACAGGGGTCAGTTCGAACAGGGGGATCCCGTGGGCGGCGGCGGTACGGCCGATGCTCCTGCTGTCCGTGCCGCGTACGAGCAGCTCGTCGGGGCCTGCCCGTTCCACGTCGATGCCCGGTCCGCCGAGGACGCCGGCGAGGGAGGACGCTTCCGGTGAGACCACCTTCACGGCGGACGCGCCGGCGTCCCGCACGAACGCTTCCACCGTCGTGTCGGCGAGCAGCCTGCCGCGGCCGATGATGACGAGGTGGTCGGCGGTGAGGGCCATCTCGCTCATCAGGTGCGAGGAGACGAGGACCGTACGGCCCTCCGCGGCGAGGGACTTCAGGAGTGTTCTGATCCAGAGGACGCCGTCGGGGTCGAGTCCGTTGACCGGTTCGTCGAGGATCAGGGTGGCCGGGTCGCCCAGGAGGGCTGCGGCGATCCCGAGGCGCTGGCCCATGCCGAGGCTGAAGCCCCTGACCCGCCGCCCCGCGACATCGGTCAGGCCGGTCATGCCGATGACCTCTTCGACGCGGGAGGTCGGGATGCCGTGGGTATGGGCAAGCGCGAGAAGGTGGTTCCTGGCGGTGCGCCCGGGGTGGATGGAGCGGGCCTCCAGCAGGGCTCCGACCTGGGTGAGGGGCGCCGGGTGGGTCGCGTAGGGGCGGCCGCCGACGGTTGAGTGCCCGCGGGTGGGGGCGTCGAGGCCGAGGAGGAGGCGCATGGTGGTGGACTTGCCGGCGCCGTTCGGTCCGAGGAAGCCGGTGACGGAGCCCGGCCTGACGCTGAAGGTGAGGTCCTGGACGACGGTCTTGTCGCCGTAGCGTTTGGTGAGTCCGACGGCTTCGATGCCGTGTGATTCGGTCATGTCACCGACGCTATGG
The DNA here is from genome assembly GCF_053610925.1 of Streptomyces sp. NPDC054847. Classification (NCBI taxonomy): domain Bacteria; kingdom Bacillati; phylum Actinomycetota; class Actinomycetes; order Kitasatosporales; family Streptomycetaceae; genus Streptomyces; species Streptomyces sp. NPDC054847. The sequence continues at coordinate 8,577 of NZ_JBSGZJ010000041.1, forward strand.
AGCGGGAGAGGGCCGGTCGTCCGACCGCGGGCGGGAGCCCGGGGAGCGGCGTAGTACCTGGGTACGACCGGGAAACGGCGTTGCTCAGGGGCGCAGGGCAGGGCCAGTATCGGGGGATGGAACATGTGATCCGGCGCGTGCGCGCCGAGGAGTGGGCGCAGGCCCGCGACCTGCGGCTGGCCGCCCTTCAGGACCCTCTTGCCCCGATAGCGTTCTACGAGTCGTACGAGCAGGCCATCGGACAGCCCGACTCGTTCTGGCAGGAGCGCACTTCGTCGGCCGCCGCCGGGGTGGACGTCGTCCAGTTCGTGGCCGAGGCGCCGGACGGCCGGTGGGACGGCACGGTGTCCGTGCTGGTGGAATCCAAGGGCAGCGCGCGTATCGGCAAGCCGGCGCCGGTCGACCAGACCCATGTGGTGGGGGTGTTCGTACGGGCGGAGGCGCGCGGCAGCGGGCTCGCGGCGGAGTTGTTCCGTGCCGCGCTGGACTGGTCGTGGGCGCTGGACTCGCCGCGGGTGGACCGGGTGCGGCTGCTGTTCCACGAGGACAACGAGCGGGCCGCGGCCCTGTACCGCAAGGTCGGATTCGTGCCGAGCGACGACCTGGCGCCCGTGCCCGAGGACCCGCCGGCCCGGGAGTACGAGATCCGGCGGTAGCGGGGCGGATCAGAGCGCGGGGAGCGCGTCCTGCCAGCGTGCGCGGGCCTGTTCGGGGGAGCGGAGCAGGGCGAGCGTCGGCAGTCCCTGGTCCTGGCCGGTGGCCACCAGCTCGGGGAGGCGGGGGAGAGGGGCGACGGCCGCGACGTCGTCGAGCACGAGCGTCATTGGTGGGTCGAGCCGACCGTCGGATGACCGTGCGGCCATGCGGCGGCCGTGCTCGACCACGTCTGCGGCGAGCGCCGTCAACAGAGGCATCGCGCCAGGGTGGGTGTGAGGATCCTCGATCGGTTCACCCACCACATAGAGCGTGCCCGCTTCGTTCACGAATGATTCCAGGGCGAGCGAATCCGTTCGATTCGGTGTGCACGCCTCACGGATGTGGACGGAGGACAGCGCGGACAGTGCACGAATGGCCAACTGCTGTGCCACTTCGCGCCGTTCCGGGTGGGCGGTGAGCGCCGACTCGAGGAACCCGGCGAGTCCCGCCGTCGCTTTGGGGTGGGTGCGGAGGATGCGTACCGGCTCGTGGGCGCCGGTGCCCTGGGCCCAGCGGTGGACCTGGCGGAACGGGCGGCCGTCCACGGCGGCGGCGTGGAGCCAGCAGCGCAGGAGCGTCTCTGCCGTGTCCGCCATGGTGGCGTCGATGAGCGCCCGGGGGCGTACGGGCGCCAGCACGGCGGCCGCGCGGGCCGCCGCTGTCCTGTCGTCCTCGCAGTGCGTCGTGGGGGACCAGTGCAGCCGGTCGGGGGTGTCGCACAGGTGCCCGGGGTCGTAGACCAGTACGGGGCCGAGCTTGGCCCGCGCGTCCTTGGTGTCGGCCCACACCGTGGGGTCGGAGGTGACGACGAGCGCGGGGCCCTCCGCGTCGAGGAGGGCCTGCACGGCGGCGGGGCGGCGGACGGTGCGGTCGCCGTACAGCACGCGTGGTGTACGGGCGCGCGGGGCCGGGACGGTGGGGATCGGGACCGCCGCGGGCGCTTCCACGGGCGCGACGGGAGCGGCCTCGGCAGCGGGCGCCGCTTCAGCCATGACCTGCGCGTGTATGGGGGCCTCCTGGTGCGGCCGCTGCTCTCGCGAGGGCTGCTCACGCAGCCGGCCGCGCTCCTCGCGTGCCGCCGCCCGGACGGCGCGCCAGCGGGCGACGGTGCCGAGTGTGAACACCGTGAGCACGATCAGCACCATCAACTGGCCGATGAGCAGGCCCCAGAACAGTCCGTAGCCCGAGAGCTGCGCCGGTGGCGTGGCGGGCCAGGCGCCGGCCAGGTCGTGTGGGGCGGCGGCGAGTTCCCGCATGGCGGTGGGCGTGTTGCCGAACGTGACGCCCGCCGGCCAGGCACCGTGGGCGAACAGACCGGCGAGTCCCGTCGCCGACCAGACGAGCAGCGTCAGGCCGAGAAGGAAGGCCAGCAGCCCGACCAACAGACCGTCCGGGACGCCCCCTTGGCGCTCTCCTGGCCGGCCGCCGCCCTGTCCCTGACGCCCCTCGTGCATCTCATGCCACCGTCGACTCGGACGACTCGTCCAACCGTTGCTGTTCGATGAGTCGCGCGCGCTGCTCCGCATCCCATTCCGCGGCCTGGACATGCTCCGGCACGGAAGGGGCCGAGGACTCCGTCATGGCCCGGTCGGTGAAGACGAGCGGCCTCTCCGCCTCCGTCACGAGGTGCTTGACCACTTGGACGTTGCCGTTGACGTCCCACACGGCGATACCCGGAGTCAGTGTCGGGATGATCTCGACGGCCCATCGTGGCAGGCCGAGCACCCGCCCGGTGGCCCGCGCCTCGTCGGCCTTCTGGGCGTAGATCGTCCTGGTGGACGCCATCTTGAGGATCGCGGCGGCCTCCTTGGCCGCCGCGCCGTCCACGACGTCGCTCAGATGGTGGACCACCGCGACGAACGACAGACCGAGCCGGCGCCCGAACTTCAGCAGCCGCTGGAAGAGCTGCGCGACGAACGGGCTGTTGATGATGTGCCACGCCTCCTCCACCAGGAAGATGCGCTTCTTGCGGTCGGGCCGGATCCAGGTGTGCTCCAGCCACACACCGACGATCGCCATCAGGATGGGCATGGCGATGGAGTTGCGGTCGATGTGCGACAGGTCGAAGACGATCAGCGGGGCGTCAAGGTCGATGCCGACGGTGGTCGGTCCGTCGAACATGCCGCGCAGGTCGCCGTCGACGAGCCGGTCCAGGACCAGCGCCACGTCGAGGCCCCAGGCGCGTACGTCATCTATGTCGACGTTCATCGCCTCCGCGGACTCCGGCTCGGGATGCCGCAGCTGCTCCACGATGTCGGTGAGGACCGGCTGCCGGTCGGTGATGCTGGCGTTGACGTACGCGTGGGCGACCTTGAGCGCGAAGCCGGCGCGCTCGTCGAGGCCGTGCCCCATCGCGACCTCGATGATGGTGCGCAGCAGCGCCAGCTGGCCGGTCGTGGTGATCGACGGGTCGAGCGGATTGAGACGGATACCGCCGTCGAGCGCCGTCATCGGGTCGAGCCGGATGGGGGTTATCCCCAGCTCCTGCGCGATGAGGTTCCACTCGCCGACGCCGTCCTCGCCCTGCGCGTCGAGCACGACCACCTGCCGGTCGCGGAAACGCAACTGCCGCAGTACGTACGTCTTCTCGAGCGCCGACTTGCCGTTGCCGGACTCGCCGAGCACCAGCCAGTGCGGGGCGGGCAGCTGCTGCCCGTACAGCTGGAACGGGTCGTAGATGTAGCCCTTGCCGCTGTAGACCTCGCGGCCGATGATCACACCCGAGTCGCCGAGGCCCGGCGCGGCGGTGGGCAGGTAGACGGCCTGTGCCTGGCCCGTCGAGGTACGGACGGGCAGACGGGTGGTCTCCACCTTCCCGAAGAGGAAGGAGGTGAAGGAATCCGTGAGGACGGACAGCGGATCTCGCATGGCGGACTGCCCTCTCGGTCAGCGTCGGATGCCGGTCGCGAACGGCAGGGTGTTCACAAAGGCCCTGTGATGCTCGCGGTCGCACCACTCCAGCTTCAGGTACGACTTGCCGGCGGAGGCCCGGATCGTGCGCTTGTCCCTGGCCAGGGCCTCGGGCGAACGCGACGACACAGTGATGTACCCGACGAGGTTGACCCCCGCCGCACCGCTCGCGAGATCTTCACCCCGCTGGTCGAGCCGGCCGTGCGCGGCGATGTCGCGCGGGTCGACGGTCCGGTTCATCTTGGCGGCCCGGCTGGCGTCCGCCTCGTCGTTGGTCTTCTCGGTGAGCATCCGCTCGATGGCGACCTCGGTGGGCTCCAGGTCCATGGTGACCGCGACCGTACGGATCACGTCGGGGGTGTGGACGAGCAGCGGGGCAAGGAAGTTGACGCCGACAGGGGTCATCGGCCACTCCTTCACCCACGCGGTGGAGTGGCACCAAGGGGCGCGGGTCGACGACTCGCGGGTCTTCGCCTGGAGGTAGGTGGGCTCGACTGCGTCCAGCTCGGCCGGCCAGGCGTTCCGTTTCGTCATCGCCTGGATGTGGTCGATGGGGTGGTCCGGGTCGTACATGGAGTGCACGAGCGAGGCGAGCCGGGACTGTCCCAGGGGCTGCCGTACGCGGATGTCGGCCTCGGCGAGCCGGGCGCAGATGTCGGTGAGTTCACGCGCCATGACGACGGCCAGGCCGGCGTCCTTGTCGAGCCGCTTCGCGCCCGAGGCATGGCGCACGGCACGGGCCATGGCGTGCGCCTCCGCGGCAAGGTCGCGGGAGTAGTGCATGCACGCCACCAGATAGGCGCGGTGCTGCTCACTGGACGTCGACACCATCGACTGGAGCTGCTCGTACGACTGCTGGAGCCAGCCGGGCGCCGCCGCGTTGCCGCGTTGGGCGACGTCCTTGGCGTGCGCGTCCGGGTCGGCGGGGAGGGTACGGGCGAGCATCTGAAGCCGGGTCACGAAGCCGTCGCCGTTGGCGACATGCTTCAGCAGCGTGCCGAAGCGGTCGACGAGGGCCTCCTGGTCCTCGCTGTCCCGCAGGCCGACGCCCGGGCCCTCGATCTCGATCGCGGCCGTGACGGTGCGGCGGTCGGCGTGCAGCAGCACGGCGATCTCGTCGGGGCCGAAGGGTGCGGCCAGCCAGTTGATCCGCCCGATGCCGGGCGGCGGGCCCACCTCGACCTCCCGCCCGTCGAGCCGGGTGCCGGCCTCGACGGCGCCGGACCGGTAGAGAGTGCCGCCGCTGCGCAGGGAACGCTTGTAGCTGCGGTTGATCTCGAACCATTTGTAGAAGGTGCGCTGCTTGTAGGGCACGTAGACGGCGGCGAGTGCCAGCATCGGGAAGCCCATCAGCAGCACGATGCGCAGGGACAGGACCGGGACCAGCAGCCCGCTCATCATGCCGAGGAACGCGCCGGCGATGATCAGCGCGATCTCGCCGGTCTCGCGGTTCTTGCCGATGACCGCGTTCGGCCGGGCACGGCCGATGAGGTACGTGCGGCGGGGCGTGATCGGTTGGGACTGGGTCGTCAACGCCGGCCACCTCCTGTGCTGTTGCGATTGCTGTGCGGGGTACCGCCGGTCGGGCTGTTACGGGGTGCGGGCGCGGCGCTGCCGCCGGCCGCGGGAGTACGGCTGCCGTGGGCCGCCATGCCGCCGGAAGCGGGATTGGCGGGACGGGGGGTGCTGCCGCCGCTGTCGCCACCGGTGTTGCCACGGGAACTGTGGGTCTTGATGCCCTGGGAGACGAGGGCGGCAGGCGAGCTGATGACGGCTGCCGCCTTGCCCTCGGCGCCGTTCTGGATGCGGTTGTTGCGGGAGGCGGCGATCTCGTCGCCGAACCCCGGGACGAAACGGTAGATCATCGCGGAGGCGAAGATGGCGAGCAGGATGATCGCCAGCCCGGACACGACGGCGGAGAACGAGTCCGGCCCGTCGTCGGCGGAGAGCGCGCCCGCGAGGCCCAGCACGATCACGATCACCGGCTTGACCAGGATGATCGCGATCATGATCCCGGCCCAGCGGCGGACGTGGCCCCACATGTTCTTGTCGACGAGGCCCGCGTAGACGACGACGCCGAGGAGCGCACCGACGTAGAGCAGCACGGCCCGGATGAACAGCTCCAGGTAGAGCACCCCGGCGGCGAGGATCGTGACGAGCGAGACGACGATCAGCATGATCGGTCCGCCGCCGATGTCGTCGCCCTTGGCGAGGGCCTTGGAGAAGTTCCCGAAGAACATCTCCGTCTGCCCGGACGTACTGCCTGAGACGACCTCGGTGACGCTGTCGGTGACCGAGACGAGTGTGTAGAGGATCAGCGGCGTGAACGCGGACGCGAGGACCGTCAGCCACAGGAACCCGATCGCCTCGGAGACGGCCGTCATGAACGGCACGCCCCGGATGGCCCGCTTGGCGACGGCCAGCAGCCACAGGAGGAGCGTGAGGATCGAGGCGGCGGCGAAGACGATGGCGTAGTGGGCGAGGAAGGTCAGGTTCGTGAAGTCGACGGTGGCCGTCGACTCGACGGCCTGCGACAGCTTCCCGATCGTCCACGACGCGGCGTCGGCGCAGCCGCGGGCGAGCGACGACAACGGATCGAGCGCGGCGGTGGGGTCGTCGACGGACGACCGACCGGGGGTGGCGGGGGCTTCGCCGTCTTCGCAGTATTCCTTGGCCGGGCCGATGAGCAGGTCGCAGGGGTCGCTGCTCGTGCTGGGACTGGGTGTGGGCTCGGCTGCGGCATTGGCCGCGAATACGAAGCCGACCGTCTGTACTGCCGTGAAAACCGTCAGGAGAGACCGGGCATGGCGAGGGTCACCGGGCATAGGTAAAGCCTCCGAACTCCGCTACTGCCTTGCTGATCTCGTCAGAACTGGAAGCGGCCACATCACCCGGGAGAGGTGCCGGGCCGTTGCGCTGGGTGTCGGCGGTGACCTTCCAGTCGTTGCCCGTCCAGCGGAGATCGAAGCTCCATGTCTTCCAGGTCGTGCTGACAGGGTCGGTCGAGTCCGGGCCTGACATGCCGATCAACCCGGTGTACCAGACCGCCACACGAGCGGTCTTGCCGTCGAACTGCTCCACCTTGGTCCCCACGGGGATGGTGCGGGACACGAAGGTGTGGCCTACCGGAGGATTGCCGTCTGCGTCGAGGCCCATTCGCTCAAGAAACTGCGGCGAGTACGCCGCATCCTGAGGGCCTTTCAGGCGGGCGGACGCCTCGGTTGTATAGACGGTGTCAACGATCTGGTGCCGACTGTCCGGCTTGAACATCTCCACCGAACCCAGTGCCACGGCATAGTTGGACGCCGCGCTCTGCGCCCCCTGCTCGTCCTGCGCGTACCCCGTCGGGATGCCGCCCGCGTTGCCCTTCACCGGGCGGACGCCCGACGGGGCCGTCGGCTGGGCCTTGGGGGCCTTGCCGGCGGCCTCCGGCGGGGCGTCCGCGCTGCCGCCCTGGTTGGCGAAGGCGATCGCCGCGATCAGCAGCACCACCACACCCACCACCGTGATGAGCGACCGTGAGCTGCTGCGCCCCGTGCGCCGTGCGCCGCCGTAGACGTCCGTGTCGGTGCTGCCCGGGAGGCGGGTACGGGTCTGGCCCGAGCCGCCGAAGCCGTCGCTCGTACGGCCCGGCTCGCCGCCGTAGCCGTGATCGTCGCCGAGGCTCATCTGGCCCAGGCCCCCTCAACCAGTGGTGGACGAACTGCTTGCCGCGTCGGCGCGGTGTGGTGACTCGACATCAGGGAGACGCAACCTCGAACGGTGGGCCCGGGCATGCCCGGAGAGGACTGACGGGTGCTAGACAGCCATCCCGTAGACGATGGTGAACAAGGTCCCCAGTGACCCGATGATGAAGACGCCGGTCAGACCGGCGACGATCAGGCCCTTGCCCTGTTCGGCGCTGAACGTGTCGCGCAGTGCCGTCGCGCCGATGCGTTGTTTGGCCGCTCCCCAGATCGCGATGCCGAGGCAGAGCAGGATGGCAATGGCCATCACGACCTCGATCATCACTCGAGCCTCGTTGCCCAGGCTCCCGAACGGCCCCCAGTTCGGGGCGATTCCGCCGATGATGGTGGTGATATCGCCCTTTTCGGCTGCCAGGATCATGTAACTCACCGCCCCAGTTGGGTTGTTGGCCGCCCACGCCGGCTCGGCACAGGCTCAGGTTCTATCTTCGCTGATGAAACCGCCCGCGTATGCCGACTTGGAGGGTCTCTTTACCCGATCTCCGCACGTATGACCGAGCCGGCCCCCCTGACCTGCGGTGGCGCGGTTCGGATCGGTGCGAGTGGATGCATGGTTACTCTGTGTATCACGGGGGGTGACTTCGAGCAATGACTGTCGTTGTTCCACCTTTGGGGTGGTTCGTGCGGGCTACGACGACGGCGGCGCGGATGCCCGTCGGGACCCGCGCCGCCGCGCTGCTCGCCGGGCCTCGGCCCAGCCCGGTTCAGCGGATGGCCACCATGTAGCCGAGCACGCCCAGGGCGATGGCGAGGAGTGCGATGAAGGTCACCGTCGCCACCGTGCCGCCGGCGTCACTGCTTCGGCGTTCTGTTCTTCCCCCGCGGGCGTCCTGTGTGGCGGGTGCGTCCGTCACGCTCGCAGCGTTCTTCACGTGTTGCTCCTGTGGTGCTGTGTTACCGGTCCCCGCCGTGGTCGCCGGAGGGGGGTCTGACCTCAGCCTTCTGGGCTGCGTCACACAGAGTAGCCGCAACTGGTCCAGACCAGTTTCGCGGGGGTCCGGGGTGCCTTCCCGACGGCATCTGTGCCGGTTTCTACTCAACACTGTTGCTCACGGGCCGAGTTGCCTACGCTTCGCCGGGTGACCGAAAACGCGCCCATGGCCGCACGTATAGACACCACGCGCCCGCACACGGCGCGGATCTGGAACTACTGGACCGGTGGCAAGGACAATTATCCGGTCGACAGGGAGGTCGGCGACCAGATCCGGACCCTGCATCCGGGCATCGGGGACTACGCCCTGGCCGATCGAAAGTTCCTCGGTCGCGCCGTGCGGCATCTCGCCGGAACGGCTGGAATCCGTCAGTTCCTGGACATCGGGACGGGTCTGCCGAGCGCCGACAACACCCACCAGGTGGCCCAGAGCGTCGCCCCCGACGCGCGCATCGTCTACGTGGACAACGACCCGCTCGTCCTCGTCCACGCCCGCGCCCTGCTGACCGGCACCTCGGAAGGCAGCACCGACTATCTCGACGCCGACCTGCGGGACATCGACACGATCCTGGAGCAGGCGGCCAAGACGCTCGACTTCTCCGAGCCCGTCGCGCTGATGCTGCTCGGCGTAGTGATCTTCATCGAGGACGACGAGGAGTCGTACGGGGTGGTGCGCCGGCTCATGGACGCACTTCCGTCCGGGAGCCATCTCGCGCTGTCGCACACGATCACCAGCCCGTCGATGCCGGACGTGGACGCGGCGGTCGCCTTCTGGAACGAGCACGGCACCCCGCGTCTCACCCAGCGCACGCCGGAGCAGGTGGAGCGCTACTTCGACGGCCTGGAGCTGCTTCCTCCCGGCGTGGTCTCGTGCAACCGCTGGCGCCCGGATCCCGCCGAGCCGCTCAGCCCGGAAGAGGTCGCGATGTACGGGGGCGTGGGGCGCAAGCCGTAGCCCGGCCCGGCCGGCTCCCGGCGCGCGGTGGTCACCGCCCGGCCGCCGCATCGTCGTCCAGGACTTCCTGGGCGACGCGGGCCAGGTCCTCTTCCGTCGGCATGAGCGCCCGCACCTGGGGTGGCAGAGCCGCGTAGCTGCTTACCGCCAAGGGGCGGTTGGTGCTCTGGAGGGCGATCTGGCAGACGGCCTCGTTCCGGTCGGCTCCGATCAGGATCCCGAGCGTGGCGTCGTCGCGATCCGGGTCCCGTACGAGTTGGTCCACCACGGTCACGTAGAAGCTGAGCTTGCCGATGTGTTCGGGGCGAGGGGCCTTCGTCTTGAGTTCGACGACGACGTACCGACGCAGCTTCAGGTGGTAGAAGAGCAGGTCGATCCGGAACTCCTCGCCCCCCACCACCACGGAGTACTGCCGGCCCACGAAGGCGAAGCCGACTCCGAGCTCGGTGAGGAACCGGACGATGTTGGTGACGAGCGCGTCCTCCAGCTCACGCTCGCTGTGTTGCTCGTCGAGCCCGAGGAAGTCGAGGCGGTACGGATCCTTGGCGATCTCTCGCACGGCTGCCGCGTCGTCGGAGAGTGTGGTCTCGAAGTTCGTGTCGGCCGCGCCCTGCCGGAGATGGAGCTGCTGGATGATGTGGCGTTCCAGCGTGTCACGGGACCAGCTCTGCTGGACGGCCCTCAGGGCGTAGAAGTCCAGCTCGGAGCGGGTCTTCAGCTTGGTGACGAGGAGAATGACGTGGCCCCACGGCAATTGTCCAACAGGCTGTTGGACAATTGGCTCCGGCCAGGCGCGGGCCATCTGCTGCATGTACATCAGGTTGCTTCGGGAGAAGCCCCGCTGGTTCGGGTACGTCGTTCTCAGGTCCGTGGCGAGGCGTGCGACGACCTTGCTGCCCCAGCCCTCCGCCTGCTGTCGGCGCACGATGTGGCGGCCGATCTCCCAGTACATTTGGACCAGCTCGGTGTTGACGGCACGCTGCGCGCGGACGCGGGCGCGGGAGACCGTCTCCTTGACCTCGCAGAGCAGGTCTCCGTACCAGGACGGCAGGGGCTCGCCCTGTGCGGGGACGACGGCCTTGCTGGTGTTGCTGTTGTTCGACACGGAGTGGAGCTTGGTGCGCAGGTCGCGCCGGCCGCGGGCTTTTGGTGATCATGTCTCCCGAACGAGTGAACGCACGCCCTGGCCGAAGTGGTCGAACTCGCCGGCCCGTACGCCGAGCACGAAGGCGTCCCACTTCTCAGCGGTGGTCGTGACGACCGCGCCGATACGGACGAGGCCGTCGGCGGTGCGCGTGACGGCTATGTCCGGGCTCGGTGTGCCGTCCTTGAGCGCGCGGGTCAGGGTCGCGAAGGCGTAGGGGGTGGTGTGGAGTATGTGTCCGTCCGGGTCGCTGCTTTCGGTCAGTCTGACGCCGCCTGATTTGGCGGAGACATGTACGCAGGACTCTCCTTCTCCGCAGTACGACGACTTCTGCCAGTTGCCTACGAGCATGTCGGATGCCCATGGACCTGGACGACTTCGTACGGCCGGACCTCGTCGTCCTCGCCCCGGGCACTCATGGGAGCCCGGTGGTGAGTACACAAGGGCTGCTCTTGACCGTTGAGGTGGTGTCCCGTCAGGAAAAGGGCCGAGGGGCGGCGCACAAGGAGGACCGGTATGCCGTCGCGTGCGTCCGTGCCGCGCTGATCGTCGATTCCCGCGACGGCACCTGGCGCCTGTGCCGCCGACCGCGCGACGGCCGATACCGCGAGGTGCGCTCCGGCGCCTACGGCGACGAGGTCGCGCTGCCCGCCCCGCTGTCCTTCCCGCTCACCACTCGCCGACTGCCCCGCTACGCCTCCGGCGGGCCTCCCGCAGCGCAGTGACGGCGGCCCCCGTCGCAGTGCTCGTCGAAGACGGCGGACAGGGTGAGCCGGTGCGCCCGGGTGAGCGCCTCCACGGGAGGCGGGTGGACGCCTAGACTGACGCCGATGCGGACTACCGGGCGCTGAGGGGTGTTTGACGGTGCGTAAGGCGTGGCTGGTCGCCGGGCTCTCGATCGGGTTCTGCCTGTGCTTCGTCGCGCTGCTCGTCGTCGGCACGTACTCGGCGGCCTCCGGGCTCCTCGGTGGCTCCAAGAACGGGGCGGTGGGTCTGGCGAAGGGGGCCGTGCCGGCGAAGTACCAGCCGCTGGTGCAGAAGTGGGGGAACCTCTGCCCGGCCATCAACCCCGCGTTGCTCGCCGCCCAGCTCTACCAGGAGAGCGGCTGGAACCCGAGGGCGCAGAGCCACGCCGCCGCGCAGGGCATCGCCCAGTTCATCCCGGGCACGTGGGCCACCCATGGGATCGACGGGGACAAGGACGGGGACCGCGATGTGTGGGACCCGGAGGACGCGATCCCGTCGGCGGCCTCGTACGACTGCGAACTGGCCGGATATGTTCGCAAGGCGCCGGGTGATCCGACCGACAACATGCTCGCCGCGTACAACGCGGGCGCCTACGCGGTGATCAAGTACGGCGGTGTGCCTCCGTACCGTGAGACGCAGAACTATGTGAAGGTCATCCGGACGCTCGAGCAGAGCTTCGCCAAGCCCGTCGGCCGGGTGGAGCCGTCGAAGCAGGCGGCCGGGGCCATCTACTTCGCGCAGCAGAAGCTGGGCACCAAGTACCTGTGGGGCGGCAACGGAACGCCGGAGCAGGGTGGGCGTTTCGACTGCTCGGGCCTTACGCAGGCGGCCTACCGCACGGTGGGGATCGAGCTGCCGCGGGTGGCGAACGACCAGTACAACGCCGGGCCGCACCCCTCGCGGGACGAGTTGCTGCCGGGCGATCTGGTCTTCTTCTCGGACGACCTGACCAACTCGAGGGCGATCCGGCACGTGGGGCTGTACGTCGGCGGCGGGTACATGATCAACGCCCCGTACACCGGTGCGGTGATCCGGTTCGACAAGATCGACACCCCGGACTACTTCGGCGCGACACGCGTCACCGAGGACGGCGCGCGCGCCCTGCCCACGGATCTGCCGAAGGCTCCTGAGGCATGAGCGGAAGGCGTCCGAGTGGCTGGAACACGACGGTAGTGCCAGGGCTCTGAGCTGCGACGACGTGTCACTCTTCGATAACGTCATGGTGATCGTTCGGTGGAGAGTGGAACGCGACCGCCGATCACGTCGTTCCCTGGGCAGGGAAGGCCGCACTGACCATGCAGCAGACACCGCACTGACCACGGGGGTTGATTCAGGACGGCGCACAGGCAGGTGCGCCGGCAGGCACAAGGCAAGGGGCCGCAGCAGATGGCTGGACTCGCAGCAGACGGTGTGAACCCGGATGTCGGCCTGCTCTACGACATCAACGGCCTCGCCAAGGACGCGCCCACCTGGCTCGACCGCACCATGGAGTTCGTCGGCGAGTACGGGATCATGCTCGCCCTCGTGCTGGTCGGCCTCTGGTGCTGGTGGAGCGTGCGCCGGCGCGGCAGCGCGGAGGACTCGGTGTCGGCGATCGCCGGGCTGATCTGGGCACCGCTCGCCGCCGGTATCGCCCTTCTCGTCAACATCCCCATCCGGGGCTTCGTGGAACGGCCCCGGCCGTTCCTTTCGCACGAGGGTCTCGAGGTCCTCGTCGCAGGGAAGACCGACTACTCGTTCGTGAGCGACCACGCCACGATGGCGATGGCGATCGCCGCCGGGCTGTTCGTGGCGAACCGCAGGTTCGGTGTCGCCGCGCTGGTGCTGGCCTTCGCCGAGGGCTTCTGCCGTGTCTACATGGGCGTGCACTACCCGACCGACGTCATCGGCGGATTCGCCCTCGGTACGGCGGTGGCGCTGCTGCTCGCCCCGCCGGCGCTCGCGCTGCTCACGCCGCTGGTGTCGGCCATCGCGGGCTCACGCCACTTCGGGTGGCTCGTGCGGTCCAAGAGGGCCTCGGCGGGCGGTTCACTGCGGCCCGAGTCGCTGGACATCCCGGAGCCGAGGGCCGAGGGCAAGGGCGAGAACGGCCTTGCGGCCTGAACGTCCGGCGTCGCCCGCCGGGCCGGAGGCCGCTGAGTCGCTGACTGCGGAGCCGGGCGACCGCGTGGTGGGGCGTGCGGGCCGGCGCCCCGGCGTCCCTCGGTGCGTGCGGCCGTCGTCCCTCGGGGCGCGCGCCGCCTGCCGGACGCTTCCGCGGCTCTGGCAGGCCGGGTGGCCTCGTGTGAAGTGCGCGACGGCGTGATCGCCCAGGTGCGGGTGGTCGCGAACCCGGTCAAACTTGTTGGCACGGGGCGGCAGTTCGCCGCCATGGCCCCGGCGTGTGACCCGCTGGTGAGCGCGGTCCCAAGGGGCTGTCACGTTTCGGGTGCTCGCCGGTTCTCAACGGATGACGGGCGTTCCACCAGGGAGCGCGCGCCCGGCGAAGGGATGAGGACTGCGATGACGACGATCCTGGTGACCGGCGGCACCGGAACGCTCGGCCGGCTCGTCACCGAGCGGCTGCGTGCGGACGGTGCCGAGGTGCGGGTGCTGAGCAGGCACTCCCGGCCGTACGCCGTGGACCTCCGCGAGGGCACAGGGCTGGCCGAGGCCGTGGCGGGAGTGGACACCGTCGTGCACTGCGCGAGCTCGCCGCGCGGCGGCGACGAGCAGGCGGCACGCCATTTGATCGAGGCGGCCCGCAAGGCCGGGGTGCGGCATCTGGTGTACATCTCGATCGTCGGCGTCGACCGCGTGCCGCTCGGCTACTACCGGACCAAGCTCGCCGTGGAGAAGCTGGTCGAGGAGTCGGGGCTCGGCTGGACCGTGCTGCGCACGACACAGTTCCACGACTTGGTGCTGCAGCTCCTCCAGGGCTTGGCGAAGGTGCCGGTCATGGTGCTCCCGGCGGGGGTCGCCGACCAGCCGATCGAGGTGGCGGAGGTCGCCGCCCGGCTGGCCGAGCTCGCAGGCGGGGAGCCCGCGGGGCGCGTGCCGGACATGGGCGGCCCCCAGGTCCGTCCGTTTCCCGAGCTGGCCCGGGCCTACCTGCGCGCGAGCGGACGGCGCCGTCCGCTGCTGAACGTGCGTCTGGCCGGCAAGGCCTATCAAGGGTTCCGGGCGGGCGGACATCTGACGCCGGAACAGGCCCTGGGCAAGGTGACGTTCGAGGAGTTCCTGGCGAGGCGTTCTCCTGTGCGCCGCTGACGTCCGGGTGGGGGCGCGTACCCGGCCGGCCCGGGAGCGTGGCCCCACGAGTCCTGGGAGCCTCCGCTTCGGGCCGCGGGCCGGTCCGGTGGAACCGCCGGCACACAGGTCCGGGTCAGAGCGCCTGCGGGTAGTCGAACAGGCGGTCCGGGTCGTACCGCTTCTTCAGCCGGGTGAGCCGGTCGAGCGCGGGTCCGTAGTAGGCCCGGCGCCAGTCGGACAGGGTCGGATCGGCGTAGTTCTGGTACGCCGCTCCCGACGCGTAGCGCCGCATCGACGCATGGGTGTCCCGCAGCCAGGACTGCTGCGCGGCGCCGCCGGTGCCGGGCCGCCAGGCGGCGATGTACTGGGCCAGCATCCGTGACCGACGGTGCACGAACGACGTCGCCAGCGGATCCACCCGGTTCACCGCGCCGCCGAGGGCGGTGAGGGCGATCGAACCGCCGCCGCCCGCGTCGGCCGGGAGACGGGTGAAGGCCTCCGCCGCCCCGATCAGCGCGCGCAGACCGCCGGCCGCGATGTCCCGGTCGTAGAAGTCGGAGGCCGAGGCGTACGTCTCGCGGGGCAGCGCGCCCTGCCGGTCACGGCCCGGGGTGCTGCCCGGCAGCCGGCACTGTTCCTCGCTGAGGGAGAGGCAGTTCGCGTAGCCGAGCATGGCGTCCCGGTAGCTGCGGGGGCGCAGTGCGACGGAGGAGGGTGCCGAGCCGGCAGCGCCGGCGAGCCGGTCGACCGCGTTCTGCAGATCGCTCTCCGCGCCGAGTGTGAAGGCGACGACGGACAGGGTGGGCCTGGAGCCGCCCGGGCCCGCGGACAGATGGAGCGAGGACCAGATCTCGTCGGGCTGGTCGGGGCCCCAGCGCTGCCAGGCGGCGAGCACCCGTTCCGCTTTCGGCCATGGCCAGTTGAGGTACGCCGTGACGGTGTCAGGGGTGGGGCTGGTGCGGAAACGCAGCCGTGTCACCACCCCGAAGTTGCCGCTCCCGGCGCCGCGCAGCGCCCAGAAGAGGTCCTTGTTCTCGTCGGCGTTCGCGGTCAGCGTTATGCCGTCGGCGGTGACGACCGTCGCTTCGGTGAGGCTGTCGCAGGTCAGCCCGTAGGCGCGGGAGGTGACACCGTGGCCGCCGCCGAGTGCGAGACCGGAGACGCCGACCGTGGGGCAGGAACCGGCGGGGACCGTGCGGCCGTGCCGGGCCAGTGTGTTGTAGACGTCGATGAGTTTGGCGCCGGCGCCCATCGAGCCGTCGGCCTCGACCCGGTCCAGCGACGACACGTCGATGACGAGGCGTCCGGTGCCCGAGGACCAGCCGCCGTAGGAATGGCCGCCGTTGCGGATGGACACCGGTGTGCCGTGCGCCCGCGCGTAGGCGAGGCACTCCTTCACGTCGTCCTCGCCCGCCACATAGGCGACGGCCGCCGGCTTCAGCGAGTCGAAGCGTGTGTTGTACAGCTGCCGGGCGCTCGCGTAGGCCGCGTCCCCGGGACGGATCAGCTGCCCGTCGAGGCCGCGGGCGAGGGCGGCCCAGTCCGCGGCGGCGGTCCTGGTGGCCGACGACGAGGGGGCGGGCGGGGTGGGTCCGGAGGCGGTGGTGCCCGGCGCGGTGCGGGACTCCTTTTCCGTGCAGCCCGTAGCGGCGGCCGCGGTGAGGGCGACAGCGGTGGTCAGCAGCGCACGCCGGTCCATGGAACCTCCTGGGGAACGAGACGGCTCCCGGCGCCGGCAGGTTCCCGGGCCGACGGCCCGGTCAGGACGTGGGGGTCAGTACGTGGGACCGGGCGTCGGTACGGGCCCGGTCCCGGGACCGCCTGGCCGGTCCCGACCAGCCGCAGGTGCAGCGCGCCACGGCGAAGGAGCCGCGCTCGACGGTGGTGGTCGTATGCGTCGCCGGGTCGCCGGCCGAGGGGTCCTGCTGGGGCACGGGTCAACGGTACTGCGGCCACGGCGCCGCAAAGCCTCCGGGACCGGCGTGACGACGTGCCGGGGCGGTCGTTATGCGAGTGGGTCGTTCCCCGGCCCCTCGGGCGGAGGGCAAGGGGGGACCCGTACAAGCAGCGGTCCGGTGTTGGGGGTTGGCAGGCAATGGTGGTGCACAAGCGCAGGGGCGGAGCGGTCGCCGTCCTGGCAGCCATGGCCGTGGCGGCGGCCGGGGGGTGCTCGGACCCAGGCGCTGCCGCGGAGGACGGCAACGGAGCTGCCCCGGGCAGGTCCGGCGGCACGGCGGACGAGGTGCGCAGAGCCGCTGACGCGCTGACCGGGGCCGGCAGCTCCAAGGCGCGTACGTCGATGGAGATGGCCTCGGGCGGCACCCGGGTCACCATCCGGGGCGAGGGCGTATACGACTTCGTCCGGGGCATGGGCAGGCTGAAGGTCGTACTGCCGCCGGACGCTGCCGGCGAGGACGAGCACAAGCCCATCACCGAACTGCTGACGTCCGGCGCCCTGTACATGAAGAACCGGGGTGCGGGTGTGCCCGCGGACAAATGGGTCAGGGTGGACACGACCACCCTGGACGACGGGAACCTGGTCACGGGCGGAGCGACCGACCCGCTCACCGCTGCCGAACTGCTCCGTGGCGCGGACCGGGTGACATACGTCGGCGATGCGGAGATCGCCGGCCAGAAGGTACGGCACTTCAAGGGCGTCACCGACATCGAGCGGGCGGCGCGGTTCGCGGAACCTCATGCGAAAGCGTCACTGACCGCAGCGGCGAAAGGGTTCGCCAGGGACGTGGTGCCGTTCGATGCCTACCTCGACGAGGCGGGCAGGCTCCGGAAGGTGCGGCACCGCTTCGCGTTCGTCAATGAGGGCCGTACGGTCGACGTCACGTCGACCACGGTCCTCTTCGACTTCGGGGCGCGGGTGGTCGTCCAGCTCCCGGACGAGAAGGACATCTACTCCGGAAGGGTCGAGGCCTGAGCGTGCCGGACGGGTCCGTCCGCGCGGAGGAGGCCAGGGGTGCCTGGGCCGGGAGAGTCAGAACCTAAATGGTCCGGACGTGCCATGCGCAGCGCGTGCACCGCTCCCTACGCTAGGAAACCGACATCGGCCGGAAGAGGTGATTGCACGTGGCCCCGCCCAGTACGACCACCGTCCAGGACGACCACGTGGCCCTCGCCGAGATCGAGCTGTGCGGCGAGCTGATGATCGCCGCGTCGGCCGCCGCGGAGGAGCGACTCAGCGCGGCCCGTATCGACGAGGTTCTGATGGTGGCGGCCGAGCGGGCCGCCTGCGGGTGAGAGAGCGCCCCGGCGCTGATCCGACCGGCACCGGCACCGGCCGGTCCGACCGGTGCCGCACGCGGCGGGGACCGCAAAGATCAAGCCACGCGCGGCCCTCCGGTCAGGTCCGCAGCAGACGGGCGATGGCCTTCGTCGCTTCCTCCACCTTGGCGTCCACCTCGGCGCCGCCCTTCACCGCCGCGTCCGCGACACAGTGCCGCAGGTGCTCCTCGAGCAGCTGAAGCGCGAAGGACTGCAGTGCCTTGGTCGAAGCCGAGACCTGAGTGAGTATGTCGATGCAGTACACGTCCTCGTCGACCATCCGCTGCAGCCCGCGGATCTGGCCCTCGATACGGCGCAGCCGCTTCAGGTGTTCGTCCTTCTGCTTGTGGTACCCGTGCACGCCGCGGTCGTGGTCGGTCTCCTGCTCCGTGACCGGAAGGCCGGCCGCCTCGGTGGTCGTCATCGTGTCCTCCCGTTGTCCCGAAAGGGGGCGTATACCCCTCGTGGGTATATGGTAACGAATCGTGTGGAATCCGGTGGGGGTCCGTGCAGATCGCCTTGTTCTGATGGGCGACACTGGGATACTGCCGGTTAGCCGTGGCCGGATGATGCGCCTAGCATCAGCCTGACCGAATCCAAGCACCCCGAGGACCCCACGTGCGATTTCGTCTGACCCCCAGGGAGACGAGCTTCTACGACATGTTCTCCGCCTCCGCGGACAACATCGTCACGGGCTCGAAGCTCCTGATGGAACTGCTCGGGGCGGAATCCTCCGCCAGGGCCGAGATCGCGGAACGGATGCGGGCCGCCGAGCATGCCGGGGACGACGCCACCCACGCGATTTTCCACCAGCTGAACTCCTCGTTCATCACGCCCTTCGACCGCGAGGACATCTACAACCTCGCGTCGTCCCTCGACGACATCATGGACTTCATGGAGGAGGCCGTCGACCTGGTCGTCCTCTACAACGTCGAAGAGCTGCCCAAGGGCGTCGAGCAGCAGATCGAGGTCCTGGCACGGGCGGCGGAGCTGACGGCCGAGGCCATGCCGCACCTGCGCACGATGGAGAACCTCACCGAGTACTGGATCGAGGTCAACCGGCTGGAGAACCAGGCGGACCAGATCCACCGCAAGCTGCTCGCCCACCTCTTCAACGGCAAGTACGACGCCATCGAGGTCCTCAAGCTCAAGCAGATCGTCGACGTGCTCGAAGAGGCCGCGGACGCGTTCGAGCACGTGGCGAACACGGTGGAGACCATCGCGGTCAAGGAGTCCTGAACCACGTGGACACCTTTGCCCTGGTCGTGACCATCGGGGTCGCGCTCTTCTTCACGTACACCAACGGCTTCCACGACTCCGCGAACGCGATCGCGACATCGGTCTCCACGAGGGCACTGACGCCGCGCGTGGCACTGGCGATGGCCGCGGTGATGAACCTCGCGGGCGCCTTCCTCGGACAGGGCGTCGCCAAGACCGTCAGCGAAGGACTCATCGAGACGCCCGTCGGCTCACGCGGCATGGGCATCCTGTTCGCGGCGCTGGTCGGCGCGATCGTCTGGAACCTGATCACCTGGTACTTCGGCCTGCCCTCCTCCTCGTCGCACGCGCTGTTCGGCGGCATGGTCGGCGCGGCGCTCGCCGGCGGGACCGAGGTGATCTGGACCGGGGTGCTCGAGAAGGTCGTCATCCCGATGTTCGTCTCGCCGATCGTCGGTATGGCCGTCGGCTACCTGGTGATGGTCGGCATCATGTGGATGTTCCGCAGCGCCAACCCGCACAAGGCCAAGCGCGGCTTCCGGATCGCGCAGACGGTGTCCGCGGCGGGCATGGCGCTCGGCCACGGCCTTCAGGACGCGCAGAAGACGATGGGCATCGTCGTGATGGCCCTCGTCATCGCCGACGTCGAGAACCAGGGCGACCCGATCCCCGCCTGGGTCAAGATCGCCTGTGCGGTGATGCTGTCGCTCGGTACGTACGCCGGTGGCTGGCGCATCATGCGGACGCTCGGCCGCAAGATCATCGAGCTCGACCCGCCGCAGGGCTTCGCGGCGGAGACCACGGGCGCGTCGATCATGTTCGGCTCGGCGTTCCTGTTCCACGCGCCGATCTCGACGACGCATGTGATCACCTCGGCGATCATGGGCGTCGGCGCGACGAAGCGGGTGAACGCGGTGCGGTGGGGTGTCGCGAAGAACATCATCCTGGGGTGGTTCATCACGATGCCGGCGGCGGCGATGGTGGCGGCGGCCAGCTATGGCGTGGTGTACCTGATCTTCGGCTGACGGCGCGTGGGTGCGGGCGTGAGCCTGTCCCCTACCCGCCCCTTCCCGAAACCGGGGCTCCGCCCCGGACCCCGCGCCTTCCCCGAACCGGGCTCCGGGCCTTCCCCGGACCGGGCTCCGCGCCTTCCCCGGACCGGGCGCCGCGCGTTCCCCGGACGGGGCTCCGGGCCGTGCCGGGACGGGGCTGCGGGCCTTCCCCGGACGGGGCTCCGCGCCTTCCCCGGACCGG
>NZ_JBSGZJ010000042.1:0-20819 GCF_053610925.1 Streptomyces sp. NPDC054847
GTGCTGCTGGACACGCTCCGCCGCCGCGCCGGCGCCACGGGAGGCGGCGCGGCCGCCGCCGGGACCGGGAGCTCCGGCGGGAAGAAGAAGGGCGCGGCGAAGTTCGCCGTCGCCGCGGCGATCGTCGCCGCCGTCGTCGGCGCCGTCTCGCTCCTCAACCCCGGACCGTCGTCGACGAACACGAAGATCGGCATGTCGCTGTCCACGCTCAACAACCCCTTCTTCGTGCAGATGAAGGAGGGCGCGCAGGCGGAGGCCGAGGCCGCGGGCATCGACCTCACCGTCACCGACGCCCAGAACGACGCCTCCCAGCAGGCCAACCAGCTGCAGAACTTCACCAGCTCCGGAGTGAAGTCGGTCATCGTCAACCCGGTGGACTCCGACGCCGTCGGCCCGGCCGTGCGCGGCGCCAACAAGGCCGACATCCCGGTCATCGCCGCCGACCGCGGCGTGAACAAGGCCGAGACCGCCGCCCTCGTGGCCTCGGACAACGTCGCCGGCGGCAAGCTCGCCGCGAAGACACTGGCCGAGAAACTCGGCGGCAAGGGCAGCATCGTGATCCTTCAGGGCACGGCCGGCACCTCCGCCAGCCGCGAGCGCGGCGCGGGCTTCGCGGAGGGCCTCAAGGACTACCCGGGCATCAAGGTGCTTGCCAAGCAGCCCGCGGACTTCGACCGCACGAAGGGCCTCGACGTCATGACCAACCTGCTCCAGGCCAACTCCGGCATCAACGGCGTCTTCGCCGAGAACGACGAGATGGCGCTGGGCGCCGTCAAGGCGCTGGGCGGCAAGGCCGGCAGCTCGGTCTCCGTCGTCGGCTTCGACGGCACCCCCGACGGCCTGAAGGCGGTCGAGGCGGGCACGCTGTACGCGTCGATCGCCCAGCAGCCCGCGGAACTGGGGAAGATCGCCGTCCGGAACGCGGTCCTGGCGGCGCAGGGCAAGAGCGTGGAGAGCATGGTGAAGGTCCCGGTCAAGGTCGTCACCCGCGAGAACGTCGCCGACTTCTCATGACGCCGCAGGAGGGTGGCCGGCCCGTTGTGACCGTGCAGGAAAGCGGCCGGGCTCGCACGACCGCACAGGAAGAGGGCGGCCTCTCATGACGCCGCAGGAAGAGGGTCCCCGCATGGACGAGCGCGTGGAGAGGCGCCCGCAGGGAAGTGTCCGGCAGGGAAGGGACGACTACGACCTGCTGGTCGTGGGGTCGGCCAACGCCGACCTGGTCATCGGTGTCGAACGCCGGCCCGCCGCGGGCGAGACGGTCCTCGGCTCCGACCTGGCCGTCCACCCCGGCGGCAAGGGCGCCAACCAGGCCGTCGCCGCCGCCCGCCTCGGCGCCCGGACCGCCCTGCTGGCCCGGGTCGGCGACGACGCCCACGGGCGGCTGCTGCTCGACTCGCAGCGGGCGGCCGGCGTCGACACCGGCGGAGTCCTGGTCGGCGGGGCGCCCACCGGCGTCGCGCTGATCACCGTCGACCCGTCGGGCGACAACAGCATCGTCGTCTCACCGGGCGCCAACGGCCGGCTCACCCCCGGTGACATCCGGGCCGCGGGCCAACTGATCGCCCGCGCCGGGGTGGTCTCCCTCCAGTTGGAGATCCCCCTCGACACGGTCGCCGAGGTGGCCCGCACGCTGCCCTCGGGGACCCGGCTCGTACTCAACCCGTCCCCGCCGGCGCCGCTGCCCGCGGACGTGCTCGCCGCCTGCGACCCGCTGGTCGTCAACGAGCACGAGGCGCGATACATGCTGGGCGAGACTGGTGACCGCCCGGAGGACTGGGCCCGCGACCTGCTGGCCCTCGGCCCCCGCTCGGTCGTCGTGACGCTGGGCGCGGAGGGGGCGCTCGTCGCGGAGGCGGGCGGCTGCGTGCGCGTACCGAGCCCGAAGGTCGACGCGGTCGACACGACGGGCGCGGGCGACGCGTTCACGGCAGCCCTCGCCTGGCGGCTCGGACTCGGCGAGACCCTGGCGGAGGCGGCCGGTTTCGCGGTCCGGGTCGGCGCCACGGCCGTCACCGGCAGGGGCGCGCAGGAGTCGTTCCCGAGCGCGGGTGACTCCTTGCCGGCCGTGGGGGAGTCGGTGCCGTCGGTCGAGGGGTCCGTGCAGTCCGTGGAGGAGGCCGGGGCCCGGTGAAGAAGTACGGCATCCTCAACCGCCATCTGGCGGGAGCCCTGGCCGAGTTGGGCCACGGCGACACCGTCCTGGTCTGCGACGTCGGCATGCCGGTCCCGTCGTCGTGCCCGCGCGTGGTCGACCTTGCCTTCCGGGCCGGCATCCCGTCCTTCGCCGACGTGCTCGACGGCCTGCTCGACGAGCTGGTGATCGAGTCCGCGACCGCCGCCCACGAGGTCCACGACGCCAATTCGCCCGCGGCCCGCCTGCTGGCGGAACGGCTCCCGGCGCTGGACTTCGTCACGCACGACGAGCTCAAGGCCCTCAGCCGGGACGCCGGCCTGGTGGTGCGGACGGGGGAGGCGCGGCCCTACGCGAACGTACTGCTGCGCTGCGGCGTCTTCTTCTGAAGCGGAACGGGCCGGTGCGGACAGTGTCCGGGTCCGGCCTTCTGTGAGGGAACGGTGGTCGTTTCTTCACCGTGCGTTCCAAAAGCCGGACCGTGATGAATGCCGTGCGGTGGCCGGGGCTCTGCCCGGGCCGCCGCCTTCGGCGTATTCGGGCGCCCTGCCCGCAGAGAGGATCGTCCCGCTTCAACGGCCCGCCGCCCGTACCGGAATTCCCGCTGCGCGGTGATTCGCGAGAGAATGCGAAAACGTGCGGAGCGCGAAAGGCATGCGAATGGGCCCCGGAACTGGAAGCGTTCCGGGGCCCGCTCGAGCAACGCACGACCGACAGGGACCGAAAGCGGTCCTTCTCGGTCTGCGGTGGTATCAGATGCCGGTGGTCTGCACCGAGACGAGACCGGTGGCCGCGGCGACCGGCACGACGGCCGCGACGGACTGGACGGTGCCGACGACGTCACCGACGTTCGCGGCGGCGCCGTAGCCGTTGACACCGACGTGGGCGCTCGCGATACCGCCGGCAATGCCGTCCAGCTCGCTCTCGGAAATTTCGGCGGTCTCAACCGGGGTGAAGCCGTTACGCACTGTCTCTCCCTTTCCATACGGGGGGATTCCTGAACTGACGCCGACCGTACGCGCGTCAAAGGGGAACGGGCCGACGTGAACCGTCGCCTTGCGCCCGGAATGGGCATCCACGATCAGGACTCCCGTTCCCGAGGATGAGATCACGCCAACGGGTCAACCGGCAACTGAGGTTCCGTTTCTGACGGGTGAATACTTCTTCACGACAACACCAAATAGCGTGCACTTTTTCCACGGGGCAGCGGGCGGCGAATAGCGCCTCCGTCGGCCCGGGCACTCGGGGTCTCCGGCCGACCCCCGGGCTTCCGCGGATGCGGCATCGGCGGCCGCAGCTCCGGGTTGTGGCGGCGGGAGGGTCTGACCGCGGGCTGCGGGGGCAGACGAGCCGTAAGCGAACACGATGTGAGGGAGTTGTCCGATGCTGGGTCTTGCCGCCGCGGTGATGTTCTTCATCGCGTTCCTCATCAACGCCGCCGAGATCGATACGAACGAAGTCTTCGCGTCGACGAACGTGATGCTCCTGGGCCTGATGCTGCTCGCGCTCCATGTCGCAGGCGTCGGCACGTCCTGGAGGTCCGGCCGGACCCGTCGGCGCTGAGAGCCAGACCCGTACCGATGCCCCGTGCCGTTCCTCGCACACGGCCCGTTCGGCTCGCTCGGTGAATCGAACCGGAGGACATGATGGCCCTGATGACAACGGCGGCCGTGGATGCCGCGGCTGCTTCCGGATGGCTGCACGTGACGGTGATCGTGGTGGCGCTCTCCGTCCTCGTGCACAGCCTGGTCCGGCACGACCGCTGACGCCCGCCTCGGGCCGAGTCGCGACCCTGGTGGTGCCGACCGCCCGACACGAACCGTTCCGGGTGACCGGACCCCGGCGGTCCGGACGCCCGGTGCGCCCGACCCCCGAGAGGCCGGGCAGGCCCCGGACCGCCGGAAACGTCAGCCCTCGCGGACCGAGAGGACGATCTTGCCCCGGGTGCGGCCGGCCTCGCCGAGCCGGTGGGCGTCCGCGGCCCGCTCCAGCGGCAGCACCGTCTCCACCACGGGACGCAGCCGCCCCGCAGCGACCAGTCCGGCCAGTGCCCGCATGCCCGTGGAGTCGGGTTCCACCAGCGTGAAGCCGGTGCGCACACCCCGGTCCCCGCCGGCGGGCACCTCGTCGGGCGACGGCAGAGTGACGAGCGTGCCGCCGTCCCGCAGCACCGTGAGCGACCGCGGCCCGTAGTCGCCTCCGACCGAGTCCAGCACCACGTCCACGGTCCTGCCCAGCACCGTCACGAAATCCTGGCGGGTGTAGTCGATGACCTCGTCCGCGCCGAGTTCCTTGAGCAGCGCGTGCTTGTCCTCACGGGCGGTGCCGACGACGTACGCGCCGCGTGCCGAGGCGATCTGCACGGCGAGGTGGCCCACGCCGCCCGCCGCCGCGTGGATCAGGACCCGCTGCCCGCCGGTCAGGCCCGCCGTCTCCACCAGTGCCTGCCATGCGGTCAGCCCCGCCAGCGGCAGGGCGGCCGCCTCGATGTGGGTGAGCTCCGCGGGCTTCGGGGCGAAGTGCCGCGCCGGACCCGTGACGTACTCGGCGTAGCCGCCGGCCTGCCGCGGAAACTCCGGCATGCCGAAGACCTCGTCGCCCGGCCGGTACAGCGTGACGCCGGGCCCCACCTGTTCGACGACACCCGACACGTCGTACCCCAGCACCGGCGGCTCGCCGTGCATCCCGAAGCCGCCCGTGGCCCGGGTCTTCCAGTCGACCGGATTCACCCCGGCGGCGTGCACCCTGACGAGGATCTCGGTCGGGCCCGGCACGGGCCGGGGAAGGTCGGCGGGGGTCAGGATCTCGGGGCCTCCCCAGGAGGGGACGGTGATCGCGCGCATCGTGGTGCCGTTCATGCAATGTCCTTCCGTGTCCGATGTACCCGACCACCTTCCGCGCTCAGCCAGTCCCGCAGAACTGGCCTGATGGCCATGATGTGACAGAATCTGGCCATGACCCTCGAAAGGCAGCGCGCCCGGATCACGGAATGGACGCCCGAGGAGGGCTGCGTCGTGCCGCCCGGATCCGACCCGCACCGGGTCGCCGTGCTCGCCCTCGACGGCGTGATGACCTTCGAACTCGGGATTCCCGCCCGTATCTTCGGCACCGCCCGCGGTACGGACGGCACGGCGCTGTACGCGGTGGACGTCTGCACTCCCGACGGCCGTTCCGTGCGCACGGAGGCCGGCTTCTCCATCGACGTACGGCACGGTGCCGAGGCACTGGAACGCGCGGACACCGTGGTCGTCGCCGCCACGCACCGCCTCGGCGTCATCGGAGAGCAGGGCGTGCTGCCCGAGCCGGTGTCGGCAGCCCTGGCCAGGATGCGGCCCGGTACCCGGATCGTTTCGATCTGCACCGGCGCCTTCGTGCTCGCCGCGGCAGGGCTCCTCGACGGCCGCCCGGCCACCACCCACTGGGCGGAGGCGGAGCACTTCCGGCGGCTGTTCCCCCGCGTCCGGTTCGACGAGGACGTGCTCTTCGTCGACGACGGCGATCTGCTGACCTCGGCCGGCGCGGCGGCCGGCGTCGACGTCTGTCTGCACCTGGTACGCCGTGACCACGGCAGCGCGCTCGCCAATCAGGTGGCCCGGCGCTGCATCGTCCCACCGTGGCGGGACGGCGGCCAGGCCCAGTACATCGAGCGTCCGGTGCCGGCCCCCACGGCCGCCACGACCGCGCCCACCCGCGCCTGGGCGCTCGAACGGCTGCACCGCCCGCTGACCCTGGGGGAGCTGGCGGGACACGCCGGGATGAGCGTGCGGACCTTCACCCGGCGGTTCCGTGACGAGGCCGGCCTCACTCCCGGCCAGTGGCTCACGGCCCAACGGGTCGAGCTCGCGAAGCAGTTGCTGGAAACCAGCGACCTGTCCATCGACCTGGTGGCGGACCGGGCCGGATTCGGGAGTGCCAACTCCCTGCGCCAGCACATGCGAGAACTCGTCGGCGTCCCGCCCGCCGCGTACCGCCGCACCTTCCACGCCTCGGCCGGCGTCCGGACAGCCCGGCGCGGGGTCCTCGGGCCGGGAGCGTCCGGGGGTACCCGTGGCCGACCCGGCCCCGAGGCACGACGCGCCACAGCATGACCAGTACGCCCCGGACGTCGTCCGCCCCTGCGCAGTGTCGCCTTCGCGGTCGGCGCGCCCGGTGCGCACCGCGCCCCGGCTGAGGGCCGGGGTGGAGGTGGTGGGATGCGAGACGGGCGCGGGATCGGACACGTCGCAGATCGGTCAGGAATCGAGAAGCACGGTCACCGAGCCGTCCCTACCATGATCGTCATGGACATCACCATTCACACGAGCTTCCTCCCGCACAACGACCCGGACGCGTCGCTGGCCTTCTACCGCGACGCCCTGGGCTTCGAGGTCCGCAGCGACGTCGGACAGGGCAAGATGCGCTGGATCACCGTCGGCCCCGTCGGTCAGCCCGGCACGTCCATCCTCCTGGCGCCGCCGGCGGCCGACCCCGGCGTCACCGAGGACGAGCGCCGCACCATCACCGAGATGATGGCCAAGGGCACCTACGGCTGGATCCTGCTGGCCACCCCGGACCTTGACGACACGTTCGAGAAGGTGCAGGCACGCGACGTCGAGGTCGTCCAGGAGCCGACCGAGCAGCCGTACGGCATCCGCGACTGTGCCTTCCGTGACCCCGCGGGCAACCTGATCCGCATCCAGGAGCTCCGCTGACCGGTCCGTCCGTGGCGGTGACCCCGTGCGGTCCGTCCGTCGCGGTCGCTCGGCGCGGTCCGTCCGTCGCGGTCCGCTCCTCGCCGTCCCCTCCTCCAAGCAAAGGGGTTGTCTCATGTGTCGTCCCGCATGGGCGCGCGCACTCACCGTGGCGCACCGCCTGAGCGAGTTCGCGCGACTGCGTCGCGTCCGTGACCGGATCGACCGGGAGTACGCGCAGCCGCTGAACGTCGAGGCACTGGCCCGCGGCGCGGACATGTCCCCCGGCCACCTCAGCCGCCGGTTCCGGATCGCGTACGGCGAGTCGCCGTACGCCTACCTGATGACACGCCGCATCGAGCGCGCCACGGTGCTGCTGTGCCGTGGCGACCTCGGCGTCACCGAGGTCTGCCTGGCGGTCGGCTGCTCGTCGCCGGGGACCTTCAGCACCCGCTTCACCGAGCTCGTCGGCATGCCGCCCAGCGCCTACCGGCGCCGCGTGACGGGCGCCGCCGAGGGCGTGCCGCCGCGCGTGGCGAAGCAGGCGACAGGAACGGTCAGGAATGAAGAAGCACCGGTCGCACAGCCGGAACTAGCGTGAGGACCATGGAAAACATCGAATGCGTCACCCTCGAGGTGGCCGACCCCACGTCCGCCGAGAAGTTCTACACGACCGCCTTCGGCCTGGGCAGGCAGCTGCGCCTGCGGGCCTCGGAGGCACCGACGACCGGCTTCCGCGGATTCACGCTGTCGCTCGTCGTGTCCCAGCCGGCCGACGTCAACACACTCGTCGACGCCGCCGTGGAGGCCGGCGCCACGACGCTGAAGCCCGCCACCAAGTCGCTCTGGGGCTACGGAGGCGTCGTACAGGCCCCGGACGGGACGATCTGGCAGATCGCGTCGTCGTCGAAGAAGGACACCGGCCCGGCCACCCGGCAGATCGACGAGGTCGTGCTGCTGCTGGGCGTCGAGGACGTGAAGGCCACCAAGCAGTTCTACGTCGACCGCGGCCTCGCCGTGGCGAAGAGCTTCGGCAGCAAGTACGTCGAGTTCGCCACCGGTTCCGGTCCCGTCAAGCTCGCGCTGTACAAGCGCCGTGGCCTGGCCAAGGTGGCCGGCGTCTCGCCCGACGGCACGGGATCGCACCGGCTCGCGATCGGCGGCGACGGCGGATCCTTCACCGACCCCGACGGATTCGAGTGGGAAGCCGCGGCGCCGGCACCCACCGCCTGATATGTGATGACCGACGGAGTCCGACCCTGACGGGCGGGCTCTCCACGAACCGACCGGAGGAAGCATGACGGGCGCGCCGCCGCGTGGACTTGAGGAAAGACTGCGGGACACCCGCGCGAGACTGGAGAGCGACGTCGATCTCTGGGTCGCGACATCGGGCGCCCCGGGCGGCGTCCACCTCATCCCGCTCTCGTACCTCTGGGACGGGACCGCGTTCCTCATCTCGACGCCGCGCTCCTCGGTCACGAGCCGCAACCTGCTGGCGGACGGGCGGGTGCGGCTCAGCTTCGGGCCGACCCGCGATGTCGTCCTCGTCGACGGCGCCGCCGAGCCGGTGGACGTCGCCGGCCTCGCACCGGGTACGGGGGACGCGTTCGCGAAGAAGACCGGTTTCGATCCGCGCGAGCTCGACGAGCCGTACCAGTACTTCCTGATCCGGCCGCGGCGCATACAGGCCTGGCGTGAGGCGAACGAGCTGCGGGGCCGCACGCTGATGCGCGACGGCTGCTGGCTCGGCTGACCGCCGCGCGGCGACCCACCCCCTCCGGTCCGCGAGCGGTGCGACCCGCGTCTCCTGTCGTCGCGGGACCGCTGATCCGGCAAGAGCCGAACGCCTCCGACGCGGCTGGGCGATGGCTTATCGTGATCACGCAACCGCCCGCTCGCGCAGGACGGTTCGCCGTGAAAAGGCCTTGACCAGTCGTCGCACGCGCTGCTGGGCTTGGAGCGCGGGAGGCTTACGAACGGGGGTTGCCGGGTGTCTCGATCGGTATGTGCTGTGGTCCGTCCGGACGGTCACAGGCCGGCTCTGCCTGCCGCTCCCTGATCCCAGGACGCTGATCCCCACGGTCGTACGCCCCCTGCCGGATCTGAAAGGACCCAATGACCCTCAGTGTGGAGCTCCTGGCGATCATTTCCGTCCTTTCCCTCCTCGCCTACGGCCTCAAAGGGCTCACCGGGTTCGGCCCCGCGCTGTTGTTCGTGCCGGTGGCTTCCGTCCTGTTCAACCAGCCCCTCGCCGTAGCCGCGTCAGGAGTTCTGGACGCGACCTCCGGGGCCGCCATGACGGTCAGCGACCGTCAGATCCGCCGGGGCCGTGAAGGCTTCCTCGTCGGCGCCACCATGGCCATCGGTACTTCGGCCGGAGTCGTGGCCCTCAGCCACATCCCGAGCACCGTCGCTGCCGGGCTCCTCATGTTCGCGGTCGTCATCGGCCTGGCGTCAGTGGTCGTCGCCCAACGCAGGGGACCGGTCGAACAGTCACAGAAAATCAGTTCCCGAGGGGGAGCGGTCGTCGGCCTGCTGGCGGGATTCATCGGCGGCATCACCGGGATCAACGGACCACCCCTCGTCATCTACCTGCAGCGCATCCTGACGCCCCATGACCTCAGAATCGTCGTGACGCGGGTCCTGCTCGTGTCGGCCGTGGTGCGGGTGCTCACGTTCCTGGTGGTCGGTGATCAGATCGCGAACGCCATGCTTCTGGCGCTGGTCTGCCTGCCGATGCAACTGGTGGCGCTCCTCATCGGCACCAAGCTTTCCCGCGTCACGTCGCCCGGAATGCTGACCACGATCAACAGCACGATTGTCGCCTTCTCTGTCTTGCTTGCTGCCTACAACACCCTCTGGGGATCCTAGGAGTACAACCGTGCCGACGTCGGTCAACTTCATATTCGCCACCTCGGGTCTGCAGTCGATGCTCAAATTCTTCACGGGCACGCTGGATGCGGCGTACTTCGGCTCCACGCCCTTCCTTCTGGGCTACTCCTACGGGCTCCCGGTCCGGGCCATCGGGATAGCGCAGCGACTGGGCAGCGGGCACGCGGTGGTCACCAGGGGCACGGTGTCCTCCCGCCCCCGCATCGGAACGGTCTCCGGCAGTACGGGCCACGAGATCGCCTACGCCTGGGCGAAGGCCACCGACCGTAACCCGGTCTACGTCGACCTCCCCCCGAACGACCAGGTCATGGCGTTCGAAGCGGGATTCATCGACGCCATCTCCTGCTGGGAACCCTTCACGACCATGGCGGTCCGCCTCGGTGGCCGGCGTGTTTTCACGGGCGAGGACTCCGGGAGCCAGCTGAATCTGCTGTGCGTGAGCAGCGACACGGCTCGGGAGAAGCCTGCCGCTGTGCGGGCTCTCGTGAAGACGCACGACGACGTCTCACGGAAGCTGCGTCTCGGCGTATCCTCCCGTGAACTCCACTTCCTGCAGGGAGTGTTCGCCGACGGGCTGTCCGTCGCCGACTGCGACAGGATATTCCGGAGCGGTATCGAGTGGGTCGAATCCACCGGTGCCTCCACGGCGGAGACACGGGACGAGATCACCGAGTCGCTGCGCGGCTCATGGGACTTCCTCGTGTCCACCGGACTGTATTCCGGCAACATGCCCGACCTCTCGGCAGCTCTCGAACCCCTCGACGAGACGGTCGACGACGCCTCGGCCGAGGAGAGATCCACACTCCGCCTCGGCTACTCCGATTCGATCATGTGCGCGCCCATTCTTCTCGGCAGGCATGCACGGCTGTTCATGGCGAACGGCCTGGACGACACGGACAGCGACAGCCGCATCATCGAACGGGTCGCGGCCCTCGGGGACGAATACCGGCAGGCTCTGCGGAGCATCCGCTCCCTCCTGGCCGTCGAGCCGGAGCTGGCCGTGGTGAAGGCCGGGAAGGTCATCGAGCAGGAGCTGGCCGACTTCTACGAGAGGTGTTTCGACCGGCTTCCGCCCAAGGCCATCAGCAGCGTCATCGAAGAGCTGAGCAAGTTCGGAGTCATGCCGACCAGGGTGGCCGCCGCCGCCCACTGGCTGCGGAACCTGCGCAACGACTCCGCACATCGCGGACGTGAAGCCGTCCAGTACGCCGAGACCGCGTAC
This sequence comes from Streptomyces sp. NPDC054847, assembly GCF_053610925.1. Lineage (NCBI taxonomy): Bacteria > Bacillati > Actinomycetota > Actinomycetes > Kitasatosporales > Streptomycetaceae > Streptomyces > Streptomyces sp. NPDC054847. Next base: position 10,919 of record NZ_JBSGZJ010000042.1, read on the forward strand.
GGCCTGACGGTGGAGATCCTCGAGTGGCTGCACCAGGAGCTCCCCCGGCTCCTGCTCCGCTGTACGCGGTGCGGCAGAACGATCGAGGACAGCAGTTGGGTGGCCTGCCCGCACTGCGGCCAGCTGCGCCGGCGGAGCTGCGGATCGTGCAGGGAACCGATACAGGCCTCATGGAAGGCCTGTCCGCACTGCGGTTGCGCGGTGTAGGCGCCGGGCGGGTGCGTCCTGCCGATCCGGCGCCCCGAGCCCGGTGCGCCCGGTCCCTTGCCGCCGTTCTGCCGCGGTCGTGGCCGGCCGCCGTGCGCGGTTCTGGCCGCCCGGCGTCGGCGTTCACGGTGCGGAGCGGGCCGGGCGAGCGGTCGCGTCGACGGGGACGAGCACGGCGGTGATGTTGTCGTGCCCGCCCGCGTCCAGCGCGTAGCGGACCAACTCCCGTACGTACGGCAGTAGATCGATGCCCTCAGTCGAAGCCCGGGGCAGGCGGGTGAGCACGTCCCGCAGGCCCTCGGCGTCGGGCAGGTAGCGCCACAACCCGTCCGTGCAGAGCAGCAGGCGACCGGGGACCAAGGGCCGGTAGCTCCGGACGCGTGCTTCCGTATCGTCCGCGTCCGCGCCCAGCCAGGCGGCGAGGGCGTCGTGTTCCCCGATGTCGTCCTCGGTGAGCGTCATGCCGGTGCCCTCGTCCGGCAGCCAGTAGGCCCGGCTGTCGCCGACCGACGCACTCCAGATTCCCGCCGGTCCGGCCACGCCGGCGACGAACGTGCAGGCCGGTGCCACGTCCGTGTCGCCGGGGCCGGCCAGGGCGGCGACCGCCTGTGCCGCGCGGGCCACGGCCTCGCGGAGCGCTGTCTCCGGCAGCACGCCCACCGGCAGTCGCGCCGCCAGCACACGCGCCCCCACCTCGGCCGCGACCTGTGCGGCGCGCTCCGAACGGGGCGACATGGAGACGCCGTCGCAGACGACGCCGATCGTCCAGTCACCGCACCGGGTCAGGGCCATGGCGTCCGCGTTGACGCCGCGCCGCCTGCCGCGGTCGCTGACGCCCGCCGCGCCGTCCGCGGCCGTGACCTCGAAGTGCGACCGGAAGGCCGGCTGCGCGTGGCCGCATTCCCAGCAGTGGCCGTCCGGGGCGACGATCCCGCCGCACCGGACACAGATCTCGTTCTCGCTCATCGGGAGGATCCTGACAGACGGTCCTGCCACGGCCTGGCGCCGGCGGACATGGCCGGGCGTCCCTCTGTTCACCGGGACCGCGCCCCGCCACTATGGCGGAGCCATGTCAACGCACGCACCCCCCCCTCGGCCATGGCCCGTGTCAGGTTCCGGCGCACATCGACCGGCCGGTCGCGGGACGCGCGCGCCGGAAACGGACGGTCGGTCATGTACGGATCCCCCGGCAGGGTGAAGGTGGTCGTGGTGACCGCCCTGGCCGCGCTCCTGGCGAGCACGGCGGCCACGATCCCGGCAGAGGCGGCGGCTACGGCGCCACCGCTCCCGCCGGCGTCGACCGTGGCCTTACCGAACGAGGCGGCCCCCGTCCCGTCTCGCGCCGCTCCCCTTTCGGCACCCGTCCCCTCGCCCGCGGCCGGCCCTGTTCCTTCGGCCGCCCCCGACTGGACCCCGCCGCTGAGTACCCGCGGCCGCTACATCGTCGACGCCGACGGCAACCGCTTCAAGCTCAAGTCCGGCAACTGGCACGGCGCGAGCGGCACCTGGACCGGGACCGGCGACCGCGAGGACCCCGCGAACCACCACGCGGGCGAGAAGGCGGACCGTATTCCGCTCGGCCTCGACCGCGCCCCCATGTCCGAGATCGTCGCCGGCTTCCGTGAGCTGGGACTCAACAGCGTCCGCCTGCCCTTCTCCAACGAGATGGTGCACGACCGGCGCCCCGTCGCCGACGCGTCGGTGGCCGCCAATCCGGCCCTGCGCGGTCGTACACCCCTCCAGGTCTACGACGCCGTCGTCGCCGCCCTCACCGGCGCGGGACTCGCTGTCGTCCTCAACAACCACACCAACACCACCCGTTGGTGCTGCGGGGTCGACGGAAACGAACGCTGGAACGCGAGCCGCGCCGACGCCGAGTGGGAGGCCGACTGGCTCTTCATGGCCCGCCGCTACCGTCACGAGCCGCGCGTCGTCGGCGCCGACCTCTACAACGAGGTGCGCCGCTCGGTCTGGGACGACCCCAACTGGGGGCTCGGTGACCGCCATGACTGGTTCGCCGCCTCGCAGCGCGTCGGTGACCGCATCCTCCAGGAGGCCGACCCCGAGCTCCTGATCATCGTCGAGGGCATCAACTGGACCGGCGTCCCCGTCGACGGCCTTCCGCACGGGCGCCCCACGCTCGAGCCCGTGCAGCGGCTGTCCCACACCCTCGTACGGTCCGGCAAGCTCGTCTACTCCGCCCACTTCTACGACTACACCGGCCCCCACCACACCGGCGCCACCGGTGTGGGCGAGACCTCCGACAACCGCTACCGCGACTTCGGCCGCGAGGAACTGTTCGACGTACTCGACCGGCAGGCCTTCTATGTGTCCGGCCTGGCCGGCCGGCACTTCACCGCGCCCGTGTGGATCAGCGAGTTCGGCATCGGCGGCCGTGACGAGCACGGCGAGAAGCCGCGCGCCTGGTTCGAGAACTTCGTCGACCATCTCATCGCCAGGGACGCCGACTTCGCGTACTGGCCGATGGTCGGCTGGCACGAGGACCGCAAGGGCAACGGCTGGGCCCTGCTCCACTGGGACTCCGCAGGTCGGCGCATCGGCGTCTTCGACGGTGACGACTGGCGCGCCGGCGCGTGGAGCCGCCTCGTCGCCGCCGAGGGGCGCACCGGTCCCGTCCCCTCCACGGACCGCTGGTCCATGCTCGGCCCGGACCACGGCGACTTCGTCCAGTCGCTGCGGATGCGGGCCGCGGGCGACTGGGACGTCGGCGCACGCAAGGCGGCCTGCCCCGACGGCCAGCGACTGGCGGGCCTGGCCCACACCGGGGGGCGTGGCCTGTGCACCGACACGACAGCCCGAGACCTCTGGGCGGCCGACGGCCCGCACGAAGTGGTGCGCGACGAGCGCCACGTCGCGGCGGGTGGCGACTGGGCGTCGGGCTACACCAAGCTCCAGTGCCCCACAGGCCACTTCCTCACCGGCTACAGCGTCCGCGGAGCAGCAGTCTCGGCCGCCCTGTGCGTCGCGGCCCGGACGCCGCTCGGCGCGGGCGGCCGGACCGTCTGGTTCGACCGTGGCGACAACCGCCCGCCCGAGGCGCGCGGTGGGGACTTCGCCCACGGCCGGTTCAAGGGCCAGTGTGCGGACGACGAGTATGCGGCCGGTATCGCGTACACCGGCCGCGTGGGCTCGTCCCGTACACCGGACGCGCTGCTGTGCCGGAAGCTGGGCGGAGCGGGTCGCCTCGCCGGCACCGGAGCACGAACCGAGGATCCTGCGAACGCCGGCTGACTCGCTGGAAGGCGGACTCGGCCCAACGGCGCACCAGGCCGAGCACAGGCCCGGCGGATGCGCCGGCTCACGGTCGGTGAAGCCTTGTCAGACATCGAGCATGAGGGGGCTGGCGCGAGTGGACCGATTGCGCAGCGGGACCACGAAGAGGGCCTACCGACCGGCAGTTGCGGCCTGGCCGACCGAGAACGTGGTACCGGGTGCGGCATGGTCGACGGGCCCGTCGAACCGGGCCGAGGCGCGTGCCACCGCCTGTTGCGGGGTGAGGAATCGGCCGACGTGGGTGACGATCAACCGGCCTGCTCGGGCCGCGCCGGCCGTGTCGCCGGTGTCTTCGGGCGTGTGGTGCACCCGTTCCCCCTCGGTCGGCGCCTGGGCGCTCTCGGCCTCGCACAGCAGCACGTCGCATCCCTCGGCCAGTTCCGTGAGGCTCGTGCACGGTGCTGTGTCGCCGGAGTAGACCAGCGATCGACCCTCCGCCTCGATGCGCACGGCGAAGGCCGGTATGCCGTGCGCCACTGCCCGGCTGGTCATGGTGAGCGCGCCGACGCGCGCCTGATGCCCGTCATTCAGCTCATGGACGGCGAAGGCGCGCTCGACCGGGCTGCGCGTCGTGCTGTTGGTGAGGAAATGGGCCAACCGGTCAGCGATTCCGGGCGGTCCGTACAGGGGGATGGGCGCGGCAAGCCGAATGTCCGCGAAGAGCGCCGCGTAGTAGGCGGTGAGCAGGTCCGCGCTGTGATCGGCATGCAGGTGCGAGATCCAGATCGCGTCCACCTCATCGAGCCTGACATGCCGCTGCAGCTGCGCCAGCGTCCCGCTGCCCGCGTCCACCCAGACGTGGGTGCCGCCGCCGGACACGAGGTAGCCGGAGCACGCGTTGTCCACGCTCGCATAGGGCGTCGCAGATCCCAGGACGGTGAGACGGAGAAGATCGCTGGTCATCGGGGGAGTCTATAGACCGCTTGATCCACACGTATTGACAGTTTCTCCTCACCAGTTGCTCCGCGGAGCTCTCTGCCTGTGCCACGTAGGTCCGTGCCGGGGTGGCCTGGCGGAATGTGCCCGAGCGGTACGGGCTTGGGGGCCACGCTGCACACCCGCCTCCGCCGGTCGGCCTGGGACGGCACTTTCGAGCGGAGCTCCGGGCCGCGCAGGCGCAGGTGGACGCGGTCCGGGGGACATCGACGGGCAGGTGTCGGTCGATTCCACCCTCGTCCGTGTGCACCAACACGCCGCCGAAGCCCGAAGAGGGGCTCCGGCGGCGTGCACACTCGGACGCTCCCGAGGCGGCCCGACCAGCAAGATCCACGTCGCCTGCGACGCCTCCGCCGACCGTCGGCTTCACACGGGCGACATCAGGGCTCCAGGTCAGCGCAGCGCCTTCGCGCGGCTCAGCGCGGCCACGCCCACCGCGGCGAGTGCGATCTGGAACAGCCACTCGACCCAGTCGACGCCGTCGGTGTCGGCCACGCCGAACGCTGCGGCGAGAGCGGTGCCGAGGAAGGCGGCGGCGATGCCGACGACGATGGTCCACAGGACGCCGATGTGCTGCCGGCCGGGTACCACCAGCCGTCCGAGCACGCCGATCAGGGTGCCGATGAGGATCGCGCTGATGATGCCGGATATCTCCATGACCGTACCCTTCCTGTTGTTCTGTGTCGTGCATACGGGTGCCCCTCTTGGTCCGGTGCACGCCTGTTCCCCCTGGCGGCGTACTGATGGCCCGGGCGTTGACAAGCTGACGATCCGTCAGCCACGTTGTGGGGCATGGCGAAGATGCGTGCGAGTCTGCTCGTTCTCCTGGCCGCGGTCCTTGTGACTGCCGCACTGACGAGCGCCGAAGCGTCCCAGGCCACGGCTGCGGCCACTGCCACGGCCTCCGCCCCGGACGGGCCGCCCGGTGCCCTCTGGTTCGACGAGCCGGCCGCCGCCACCCTCACCGTCGAGGACGGACGCTTCACCGACGGGCTCGGCCGCGAGGTCGTGCTGCGCGGCTACAACGTCTCGGGCGGGACCAAGCTCCACGAGAACGGCGGCCTGCCCTTCGCCTCCGTCGCCGACGCCGAGAAGTCCGCGGCCGCGATGCGCAGACTCGGCGGCGCCAACACCGCGAGGTTCCTGCTCTCCTGGGCATACGCGGAACCGGTACGCGGCCGCGTCGACGAGCGTTACCTGGCCGCCGTCACCGAACAGCTGCGCGCCTTCCTCCGGGCCGGTATCCGCGTCTACCCCGACTTTCACCAGGACCTCTACTCCCGCCACCTCTTCCACGAGGACAGCTGGTACACCGGCGACGGAGCCCCCGCCTGGGCCGTGGCTCAGGGGAACTACCCGCGCGAATCCTGCGGCGTCTGCCTGTTCTGGGGCCAGAACATCACGCAGAACAAGGCCGTCACCCAGGCGACGTACGACTTCTGGCACAACAGGGGCGGCGTCCAGGACGCCTTCCTCGACACCGCCCGGTCGGTGATGGCGTACCTCGCCGAACATCTCACCCCCGGCGAGTTCGCGGGCATCGCCGGATTCGACCCGTACAACGAACCGCACGCGGGGACGTACGAACCGGGCCAGAGCAGCCGCGCCTGGGAACGGGACGTGCTCTGGCCGTTCTACGAGAAGTTCCGCGCCCGGATGGACGAGGCGGGCTGGCGCGACAAACCCGCCTTCGTCGAACCCAACCTCTTCTGGAACGCCAATCTCGACTTCCAGCGACAGGCAGGCGGCCTCCTCGACGCCGGCTCCGCCCTCGGCCCCCGCTATGTCTTCAACACACACTTCTACGACCAGAAGGCCATCTCCGGCGTCTTCATGTGGGGCAAGGCGAAGAACGGCCAGTACGCGGGCGACTTCGCCACCGTCCGCGACCGTGCGGCCGGGGCCGGCACGGCCGGCATCGTCAGCGAGTTCGGCCACCCCCTGGCGGGGGCGGTCGCCGACAAGGCGCCGACCGTGCTGAAGGCGATGTACCAGGCCCTCGACTCCCGCCTGCCGGGCGGCACTTGGTGGTCGCGGCCGCAGGACTCCGGCCAGGTCCTCTCCGGTACCCAGTGGCAGTGGGACATCTACAACGGCCGCCACCACGAGCTCATGAACGGCAACCCCGACAAGGTCCTGACCGAGGGCGACGCCTGGAACGACGAGGACCTGTCCGCCGTCCGCCTCGACGACTCGGGCACCGCCGTGCTCCGCCAGGACGCACGGCTCCTCGACCGCCTCTATCCGAGCGCGACGGCGGGCCGCGTCGTCGGATTCACCTACGAGGACCGCTCCCGCGACGGCTCCACCACGCTCACCTGGAACCCGGTCCCGGCCTCGATGCCACGCCTCGCCGAACTGGTCGGCACCGGCCGGTACGGGGTGCTCCTCTGGCGCCCGGACGGCACGTCCGCCCCGACGGAGCTGCACCTCCCGGCGTCGTTCGACCCTGCCCGTACGACGGTGGTCTCCGACCTCGGAGCGCTGCACGGCCTGCCCTCGTACGAACCCGGCACGCCCGTGGCGGCGGCCCCCGAACCGGGCGGCACGGGCAGCCGCCGCCTCCTGCTCACGTCACAGGGCGGCGACCCGGGCGTCCACGTCGCCCTGGTGACCGACGGTGCGACGGCGCCCTCCGCCGACCTGCTGCGGGCGGCCCGCGCGGAACTGACGCAGTGGGCGGGAGGCATGCGCTGAGTCGGGCGGCCGGGACGGCGTCGGACTGCCCAAAATCGCGGCGCGTACAAGCGGCGACGGTGGGTAGTCTGCGCCGATGGATTCGGCACGGGTGAAAGCAGAACGGGCGGATTTGGAACCGACGGACGCCGCAGGGACGGGCGAGGTACCGGCGGACGGTGTTCCGACCGGCTCGGGGCGGGCAGACGCGGTACGCGTCAGGCTGATGAGGGAGGACGACCTCCCTTCGGCGGAGCGCGCCTCGGGGATCGTCTTCCTCGAAGGCGACAGAAGCACCCGCAGGGTCGGCGATCCGGAGCCGGAACCGCGTTCCGCAGCCGCGTCCGCGCAGTGGATCGACCGCATGCGCCACTTCCTGCACGTGGATCCGGCAGGCTGCTGGGCAGCGGTCGAGGGCGACGACGAGGAGGTCGTCGGCTTCGCGATGTCGCAGAACCGCGAACGGCTCTGGTACCTCGCCATGTACGGCGTGCTGCCGGGGCGTCAGGGTTCCGGCATCGGCAGGCGGCTGATGGACGCCGTCCTTGCCCACGCCGACGGCCGGCAGGGCATCTTCTCCTCCACCGTGCACCCCGCCGCCACCCGCCGGTACCGGATGGCGGGCTTCTCGCTGCACCCGCAGATGCGCATGGTCGGTACGGTCGACCGTGCCACCCTCCCCGCCACCGGGGCCGTCGCCGGGCTCGCCGAGGGGCATGCCGGCGACCTGGAGTGGATGGACCGGCTGGACCAGGACCTGCGCGGCGCCGGTCACGGCCCCGACCACATCCAGCTGCTCGACACCCTGCGGCTCGTCGTCTCCCGGGCGAGCGGCCGCCCGGGCTATGTCTACATCGACGACGCGGGCCGGGCGGTCCTGCTGGCTGCCGCGCACCCGGAGACCGCACAGCACCTGTTGTGGGAGGCGCTGGCGTCCGCGAAGGACAGGACGCTCGTCAACTGCATCACCACCGCCAACGAGTGGGCACTCGACGTGGGTCTGGCCGCCCGCCTCGACATCGGCCAGGAGGGATACATCGCGGTCCGCGACATGGAGCCGCCGGCCCCCTATCTCGCAAGCGGGCATTTCCTCTGACGGGACGATGCGGTGCGCAGCCCACTGGGAGACGCCGGACGACGTAGCGGACCGGCGGAGCGTCGAGTTCCTGCGCGAGCGGGCCCGGCGCCCGGTAAGGGGGATGTGCAGGGAGGCCTCCGACGCCGTGATCACACCAGCCACACCGCGGGCATCCGTTGGAGCCGGGGCTGGACACGGTGTTGAGCCGCGTCTGTATCTGAGCCGATCCCGGTCCAGCGGCGGCAGTGCGCCGCGAAGTCGTACACGGCGGTGGCGGTGATCTCCTCGACTGGGCAATGATGGGCCGCGGGGACCAGTTCGCGTGTGAGGAGCTCTGTGGCGGATCTGATGTGGGGCAGTCCGCTGGACGGCCGGGACCCGACGATGGTGGGTCCGTATACGGTGCTGCGGGTATTGGGGCAGGGCGGAATGGGCCGCGTGTACCTGGCTCGTGGCCTCGGCACGCGGTTGTACGCGGTCAAGGTGATCCGGCCGCATCTTGCGGACGAAGAAGGGTTCCGGGCACGTTTTGTGCGGGAGGCATCAGCGGCTCGGGCGGTGAGTGGAGCGTTCACCGCACCTGTGGTCGAGGTGTCCCCGCCGAACGCGGAACTGCTCTGGATGGCCGTCGCATTCGTTGCCGCACCGCCGCTCGACATCCTCGTTGAGCGGGCTGGAGTACTGCCACCGGCAGGCGTGTGGTGGGTAGCGGCCGGTATCGCGGAGGCCCTGTTGTCGGTCCATGGGGCGGAGTTGGTGCACCGGGACCTGAAGCCGGCGAACGTGCTGGTGACCGTTGACGGACCGCGAGTGATCGATTTCGGGATCGCCAAGGCACTGGACGCAGTTGGTACGGCTTCCACGAACGTGATGGGCACCTCGGGGTTCATGGCCCCCGAGCACATCCGGGGAGCCGCCGAACCGGCCAGTGATGTGTTTGCGTTGGGTGCGGTGATGGTGTTCGCGGCAACGGGGCACGCACCGTTCCAGGGGCCGAGCGCGGGCGATGTCCTGGCGCAGACTCTGTATCAGCCGCCGAACCTGAACGGCCTGCCCAGCGAGCTGGCTGACGTGGTGGGGCGGTGCCTGTCCAAAGAGCCGCAGGCGCGGCCCACCCTGAGCCGGATCTTGGAGGAGTTCAGGCATCACCGGGACCGAACCGTCGCCCCCCACGCCGCCACAAGCTGGCTCCCCGCCAAGGCGCTTGCCGTAATAGAGGGCTTCGGCAGTCCGACATCCGCGGCCCCGACCGAACCGCTCCGACCACCTGCGACGACACGTCCCCTCACGGCGGACCTGCAAGAACGTGCCCGTGAGGTACAGGCGCTGGCTGGGGCGGGTGACGCGGCAGCCGCGCGGGATCTGTATGCCGATCTGGTGCGCGATCACATCCGGGTGCTGGGTGCTGATGATCCCGAGACCCTCCGCTCACGGGACTGGCATGCCTTCTGTACGGCTGAGGCGGGTGATCCGGCTGCCGCGCGGGATCTGTATGCCGACCTGGTTCCTGACCGTGTGCGGGTCCTCGGCCCGGACCACCCCGACACTCTCCACGTGCGGCACCAGCACGCCCGCTACACGGCCGAGGCGGGTGACGCGGCAGCCGCGCGGGATTTGTACGCCGACCTGGTTCCCGACCGTGTGCGGGTCCTTGGCCCGGACCACCCCGACACTTTCCATGTGCGGCACCAGCACGCCCGCTACACGGCT
>NZ_JBSGZJ010000042.1:20918-28628 GCF_053610925.1 Streptomyces sp. NPDC054847
TCTGTACGCCGACCTGGTTCCCGACCGTGTGCGGGTCCTTGGCCCGGACCACCCCGACACTTTCCATGTGCGGCACCAGCACGCCCGCTACACGGCCGGGGCCGGTGACGCGGCAGCCGCGCGGGATCTGTATGCCGATCTGGTGCGCGACCACATCCGGGCCCTCGGTGCTGACGATCCCGAGACCCTCCGCGCACGGGACTGGCATGCCTTCTGCACGGCCGAGGCGGGTGACCCGGCTGCCGCGCGGGATCTGTACGCCGACCTGGTTCCTGACCGCGTGCGGGTCCTCGGCCCCGACCACCCCGACACTCTCCACGTGCGGCACCAACATGCCCGCTACACGGCCGAGGCGGAGTGACGTGGCTATGACTTGTTCGGCCGCTTATGTTCGGAGCCAGATGACGAGGGCTGCCGCACTTGCCGTACCGAGGTAGACCGCAGCCGGTGGCGTTCGCAGACCGTTTTCCAGGGCCCGAATCGTTCAGGGAGATCACGCCACTGCACACTGGTCCGCCCCGGTGCAGAATCCCGTCATCACCTGCCGATGGTCCCGCCACCGGCCGCAACGCCCGTTACCGACCGGCAGAAACGGCCGCAGCCGTTCCCACTCCGCAGCACTCAGACCACCCCGTCCTATGTCCACATCAGCGACATGAGCCAGGAGTAATCACGATCGACCGGACAAGTCCTGGTCGCTGAGGAGGCGTTCCCACAGCAGCCCGTCCCGCCAGCTCCCATCGAGAAAGATCGAGGAGTGCGCGACGCCGTACGGACTGAACCCCTTGCGTCGCAGCACGCGCTGCGCCGCAGATGGCCACGCTTGCGGTCGTGCATGTGGCCGTCGTGCTGGTGTGGTTGCTGTTCTGGACATCGGTGGTCGCTGCCTCGCGGACGAGGATCGACACCCCCCGATTCCGGTGTTGGACGAACCGCCTGGCGGGAGCCGGGGTCGCTCTGGGGATCCGAACTGCCGCAGCGAGCTGAGTTCGCACCCACTTCCCGCAGGTGCTTGTCGCGGCCCACTACTTGGTCTGTCTCCCCACAGGACCCCAGGACAGCCCTTACCGCAGCGCGACGAAGAGCAGAACAGCCGTCGTCATGGCGGCGGCTGCCCCCGCGGCGACACGCGAGACCCAGCGGCGCGACGGGATCCAGGTCACCTGGGGCCGGGTCACGCCCGCGTAGACGTAATAGACGCGGTCCTGTTCCTCCGCCAGCACCACGCGCGCGAGCGGCAGGTGGCGGATCGAGACCTGCCTGCTCACTTCGCCCCTCTTCTTCACGAGGCTCCGCTCGATCGCGGAACGATGGTGAGCGGCGAGATCCGCGGGCAGCCGGTCCTTTGCCCCCACCACCGTCTCCCGCCACGCGCCCCTGCCCTTGAGCCGTGACCGGATGATCCACGGCGCGCGGGGCGGTGGGGGAGCCACGTCCTCGTCCTCCGGCGCCCGCGTGATGGTCGCGCCCCGCCAGACGGTGAGGCGTCCCTTGCCCGTACATGTGTCGCAGGTCCACCGTCCCCGCCCCTGGCAATGCCGGCACTTCACTTTGCCGTCACCGCCGCAGTCGGTGCACAGCGTCTTTCCCCAGCCCAGGCAGCGCGGGCACGCCGTACCGGACGCCTCGCACAGGGCGCAGTCGACGCGTACGCCGGTGCGCTTCACGTTCTGCGGCGCGACGGGTGTCACGGGAGCCTTGCGTGATCCTCCCCGCCCGCGGCACTTGGTGCAGGAAGTGACGCTCTTGCAGTCCGTGCACGGCACCTGCGGCTCGCACTGAAGGCGCCCCGTCCCCTTGCAGTTGGGGCACTGCTGCTTGCCGTTGCTGCAGTCGTGGCACGGCACTTCACGGACCGAACCCTCCAGAACGACGTGCACGGTCTCACGCCCGCGAGGATCCTTCGGAGGGTCCTGCCGATAGGCGTCCAGGTCCTCGACGACCGGGCGTCCCGACAGGTCGAACGGCGCCGGGCGGGTCTGCTCGCCCGTCGTCCGCGACTCGATGCAGCGGGTGACGGTGCAGTCGAGGAGAGGCTGGTGCTCGATCCTGGCGCTGCTCGCCAGGCGCTGCAGTTCCGTCTCGCCCGAACGTCCCCGGTGCTCGGCGACGGCCGCGAGCACCTCATCGTCCGGCAGTGCGTTGTCCGGTGCGTCGGCCATCGCAGAGTCCCCCTCCACGGAAGCGCCTGGTCACCCGCCGGGCGGCGGCACCTGTCGTTGCGCAGGGCCCAAGTCTGTCGCAGAGCGCCGATGTCCGGAAGGCCACCACGGCGGCGGGCCGGCCGGCCCCGCCCCAGTGCCGCCGTGTGTCCCGGGGTGCGTGACGCACGGTCGGTCAGGGATCGGCGGTGCGCCCCGACGCCGAACGCACCGCGGGGACTTCTTCACGGAGGAGGCGGCAACCTTCCCACGGACGGCGGCGACGAACAGTGCAGCAACGGCCCGGACTTCCATCCCCCACTTCAGGAGGACACGTGCGAATCGGACTCGACGGCCGCCACAGGCGCCCGAGACATCTGCGCAGGTTCGGAGCAGCAGGCCTCGCCGGCGGCCTTCTGCTCGGCGGCGCGGCAACGCTCTCGTTCGCGCTCTCGGCCCCGTCCCCCTCCCCGGCTTCGACCGCGAGCGCCGGCGGTCCGGTCACGGCCGCAGCCACCGTGCAGGCGGAGAACCTGGACCGCGGACTGGTCAGCGTCCACGACGGGGCGGACAACCTCGTCAGCTGGCGCCTGCTGGCGGGCGATCCCGGTGACGTGGCGTTCAACGTCTACCGTGCCGGTACGAGGGTCAACGACCGGCCGATCACCGGCTCGACGAACTTCCGGCACAAGAACGCGCCGTCCCACGCCGACTACCAGGTGAAGGCCGTCGTCAACGGCCAGGAGCAGGGCTTCTCCGCGCACGCCGTCCAACTGCGGGCCGGGTATCTCGACGTGCCCATCTCCAAACCGGCAGGCGGCTCCGACTTCGGCTACGCGGCCAACGACGCCTCCGTCGGCGACCTCGACGGCGACGGAGACCTGGACATCGTCCTCAAGTGGGACCCCACCAACTCCAAGGACAACTCCCAGGCCGGCTACACCGGCAACACGATCGTCGACGGCTACACCCTCCAGGGCACCCGCCTGTGGCGCATCGACCTCGGCCGCAACATCCGGTCGGGCGCGCACTACACGCAGTTCCAGGTCTTCGACTACGACGGCGACGGCAGGGCCGAGGTGGCGATGAAGACCGCCGACGGAACCCGCGACGGCACAGGCACGGTGATCGGCAACTCCGGTGCGGACCACCGCAACAGCGAGGGCCGGATCCTGACCGGCCCCGAGTACCTCACGATGTTCCGCGGTTCGGACGGTGCCGCGGTCTCCACCGTGGACTACGTGCCCGCGCGCGGCACCGTGTGCAACTGGGGCGACTGCTACGGAAACCGCGTCGACCGCTTCCTGGCCGGCACGGCGTACCTGAACGGCAGCACTCCCTCCCTGATCATGGCCCGCGGCTACTACACCCGTTCCGTCATCGCCGCATGGGACTTCAGGGACGGCCGGCTCACCCGCCGCTGGACCTTCGACACCAACAGCTCCACCAACCAGGGCAAGGGCTACGACGGACAGGGCAGCCACAGCCTGTCCATCGGTGACGTGGACGGCGACGGCAGGGACGAGATCGTCTACGGTGCGATGGCCGTCGACGACAACGGCAGCGGACTGTGGACCACCCGCACCGGCCACGGCGACGCCCAGCATCTGGCGGACCTGGACCCGGACGACCCGGGCCTCGAGTATTTCAAGGTCTCCGAGTCGACCAGCCAGCCGTCCTCGCTGTACATCGACCCGGCGAACGGCGGCGTCCGCTGGAAGACCGGATCGGGCAGCGACAACGGCCGCGGCGTGGCCGGCGACATCTGGGCGGGCAACGCCGGCGCCGAGATGTGGTCGGCGGCTGACTCCTCCATACGCGACAAGACCGGCGGCACCCGCGGCCGAGAGCCGTCGTCGGTCAACTTCCTCGCCTGGTGGGACGGTGACACGACGCGCGAGCTGCTGGACGGCACCCGCATCGACAAGTACGGCACCAGCGGCGAAACGAGGCTGCTGACCGCGTCCGGCGTGCACTCCAACAACGGTACGAAGTCCACTCCGTCGCTCTCGGGCGACATCCTCGGCGACTGGCGCGAGGAAGTCGTCTGGCCGACGACCGGCGACACCGCACTGCGGATCTACTCCACGCCCATCGAGACGGACAAGCGGTTCACCACCCTGCTCCAGGACCGCATGTACCGCACGGGCCTGGCCTGGCAGAACACCGCGTACAACCAGCCGCCGCACCCGAGTTACTTCCTCGGGCGGTGACGACGGTGTCCCGGGCCGCGCCGACGGCCCGGGACGGGCCCGCTCAGGCCGACGCCCCCACCGCGTCCACCAGTTCGGCGAGCGCCGCGGCCAGGGCCTCGAGGCCCGGTCCGGCGGGGCCGCCGGGCTCCGACATGTAGACGTCGCGGCGTATCTCGATCATCAGGGCGCCGACCCGCCGGTCCTGGCCGTAGTGCTTCAGCGGGACGTACGTACCCGCGAAGGGGCTGTCCAGGCCGGTGCCGCCGAAGCCCGAGAACGCCTTCCGCGCCGCGGCGAGCAGCTCCGGCGGCGTGTGGAAGGAGTCCGTGCCGAGGCAGATCGGGGGCCGGGGACCGTCGCCGTGCAGCTCGTAGGGGAGGGCCTCGGTCGGGTACGAGTGCACGTCGATCACGACCGCCCGCCCCACGGCCTCCAGCCGGGCGTCCACGGCGTCGGTCACGGCCCGCGCGTACGGAACGAAGTAGTCCGCGATCAGCGCCGCCGGGTCGAAGCCGGACGGGCGAAGCTGTTCCCGGTGCGTGGTCCGCGTGTAGACGGCGCCCATGCCGACGGCCAGCATCTCCTCCCGTTCGTCGGGGAAGCGCTCGGGGTCGACGACGAGACGCGAGAGCTCGTTGACGAATCGCCAGGGCGCGACGGTCGCGGACGCCGCGGCGCCCGCGGCGATCTCGGCGGTGTGGGAGTCGGTGATGTGGTCGAGCTCCGTCCGGAGCGCCGCGTCGTCCAGCACGATGCCGGCGCGTACACCGTCGGGCACGGTCCGGGCGGAGTGTGGGACGTGCAGGATCACGGGGGAGTCGGCCGCCCCGGGCAGGAGCTGGTAGGAGGCCGGGGTGCTGGTGTCGTTCACGTGGTGTTCCTTGCTGTGGTGGTTCGAACTCGGGGAGGCAGCGCGCCTCTCCGCCATGGGGACGCCCGGTCGCCGTGACGGCGCGGACGATCTCCACCGACTTTAACGGCGGGGTCCGACAACGACCCCAGGCCCCCGCCCGGCGCCCCCGTGCCGGGCCGTGCGGCCGCCCGCGAGAGAGCCGGCGTGGGCGGCCCGCAATCCGGTGGAGGTGCGTGCCGGCGACGGACATGATGGGCCGCATGACTCATCTCCCCCTTCCTGTAGAGGCCTTGATCGTGGTCGACGTCCAGTCGGCGTTCGTCACCGGCGACGGTGCCGTCCCTGACGCGGCGCGCCTGGTGGACCGGACGACCGACCTGATAGCCCGGGCGCGGAAGAGCGGGGCGCTCGTCGTCCACCTGCAGAACGACGGGTTCGCCGGGTCGGAGGACGAACCGCACACCCCGGGTTGGGAACTCCACCACCCTGTCCTGAACGGCCCCACAGAGGTCGTGATCCGCAAACCGCAGGACGACGGCTTCGCACGGACGTCGCTGGGGAGCCTGCTCACCGACTCGGGCGTGAAGTCGATCGCCGTCTGCGGTGTGATGTCGGAGATGTGCGTCCAGGCGACGGCGCGCACGGCCCTTGCGCTCGGCTACCGGGTCGTCCTGCCGCACGACGCACATGCGACGCAGAACATCCCGGCTGCGCCCGGCATCAGCGACGCGATTCCCGCCGCGACGGTCTCGCGGGTCGCCGAGTGGGCCCTCGGGAACGACGTCGAGATCACGGCACACGCGTCGGACGTGCACTTCACGGCCGCGCCTCCCCAAGGGCATCGCTGACGTCCGGTGCCCCAGAGCCAGGAGGACCCGGGCGCCCCACGCCCCTCACCGGGCGGGACGACCCGGACGGCCGCGCCCGTGCCGTGTGGGGATCGCCGTCGGCGCCGCGTTGTCAGTGGGGTGGTCTTGTATGGGCGCATGACTGTTCATGACGTCGCCGCCGCGCTGCCCGCCATTCCCGACCTGCTGAAGTTGTGCCGGTCGATCGCCATGGCGGAAGCCGTGCTGAACCAGGGCGACTACCGGTACTACACCTTCGACGCCGCATGGTCGGACACGGAAGAGGTCTTCGCCATGCGCAACGGCAGCGGGGACGAGTTCGACATCGTGTTCTCGCCCGCGGGTGTGTACGTCCGCGGCTTCGACCACGAGTCGCCGATGAGCCCGTACGCCGACGACACGGTCTGGCCGGGCGTGCTTGACGAGGTGCCCGACGTGTTCCGGGCATACGTCGAGGAGCCGGCCTTCATGGACGAGGACATGCCCAGTGTGACCTTCTGCCTGTGGCGCCGGACGGGCGACGACCGCTGGCACGCGGGCCGGATCGACTTCCCCGACGACAGTGACGACCCCGACGGCTCCGGGTGGATGTTCGACCTGCCCGTCGATCCGAGCCCGGAGGCGTTCCAGTCGTTCGCCGAGGACTACTACGAGCGACCCGTGGACCTGGACGCCGTGCGCCGCATATACGAGCAGCGGCCGTTGACCCAGGACCTGGTGGAGCGTCTGAACCCGGCCGCTTCCTTCGCCCAGGTCGTGAAGGAGGCGAAGGAGATGGGATACCCGGTCTGACGGGCCGGACCGGCTCGGGCGTCGCCCACGCCGAGGGGTACACCGCAGCGCGGTGCTGTGCCCGGCCAGGGTCGGCGTCGGGTCACCATCGGGTGATGAGCGGCGCGTCCGGTTCGTGCTGCCGCCAGGCTTCGGTGACGCGTGCGATGCGGGCGGGGGCGGCGATGCCGCGCACGGTTGCGATCCTGCCGTCGGCGATGTCGAACGTCACGGTGCCGATGACTCGGTCGCCGACCACGAAGAGGATGCCCGGGGAGCCGTTGAGGGCCGCGTAGTGCACGGCAGGAGTGCCGCCGGCGAATCGCCGCTTGGCGGGGGTGGGTTTGAAGCCGGCCCGTGCGACGGCGGCGACGCGCTGCGGAGTGTCGAACCGCAGCAGCCTCTCGGCCAGTCCGGCGCCGTCGGAGATCGCCGTCGCGTCGTCCGTGAGCAGCGCCACCAGCCGTTCCGTGCGGCCCGAGGAGGCCGCGGCGAGGAACTCCTCGACGATCCTGCGGGCTGACGCCTCGTCGACTTCGCTGCCACCGCGGCGTCGCGCCGCGGTGATGCGGCGCCGGGCCCGGTGAAGGTGCTGCTGGCTTGCGGACTCGGTCATGTCGAGGATCTCGGCGATCTCGGCGTGACTGTGTGAGAACGCTTCACGCAGGAGGTAGACGGCCCGCTCGAGAGGTGACAGGCGTTCCATGAGGGTCAGCACGGCCAGGGAGACCGATTCACGCTGCTCGAAGGTGTCGGCGGGGCCGAGCATGGGGTCGCCGTCGAGGAGTGGTTCGGGCAGCCAGGCGCCGACGGTGCGTTCGCGGCGGGCCTGTGCCGAGCGGAGCCGGTCGAGGCACAGGTTGGTGACGACCTTCGTCAGCCATGCTTCCGGCACCTTGATC
>NZ_JBSGZJ010000043.1:0-28590 GCF_053610925.1 Streptomyces sp. NPDC054847
GGGGCACCGCGCCTTCTCACGCGCCGCGGCGCACGGACTCCGCGGACTTCGCCAGCTGCACCGCCGACAGGAGGCTGAGGCCGGGAGCGGCCTCGCGCAGCGCCTTGATCGCCTCGACCGAGTCCGCCGGGCCGCGCACCCCCGCCGCGTCCATCCGCTGCCCCACCCAGCGGGCCCGCAGCTCCTCGTCCGTCGCCGCGGACGCCTCCGCGACGACGGCCAGGGCGCGCTCCAGCCCCGGCCGTTCCTCCGGCGCGGCCTGCTCCAGCGCGGCGTGGAGGGCGGCCTCGATGCCTTCCGCGTCGCGCAGCACCACCACCGACAGTTCCTTCTTCGTGAGTCCGAGCATGAGGTGATCGTCTCCCGGGAACGGCCGGCAACAACCGGAGTTGAGCGTCTTCAGAGCTTGGCCGGACGCCGCCTGTGCAACTCGCGGGCGATGTCCGCCACCACCGCCTGGGCCCGCCGGTGCAGACCGGGGCCGAAGGTGATCCGGGTCGCGCCCAGCCGGCCGAGTTCGGCCAGCGGCGGGTCCGACGCGGGCGCGGACACGTTGATCGGTGCGTCGGTGGCGGCACGCAGCAGCGGCAGTCGCGCCGAGGGCACGGTGATCGGGTAGACGCAGTCGGCACCCGCCTCGACATACAGCCGGATGCGGGCCACGGCCTGCTCGGGATCGTCCACCCCGCGCAGGAACGTGTCGACGCGGGCGTTCACGAACAGCTCGTCACCCGCCTCCGCACGGACCTCGGCCAGCCAGTCGGCGTGCGCCCGCGGGTCTTTCAGCCGCTTCGTCGAGCGGTCCGTGTCCTCCAGGTTGCAGCCGACCGCGCCCGCCTCCAGGAGCCGCGCCACCAGTTCCTTCGGCGGCAGGCCGTAGCCGTCCTCGACATCGGCGCTCACGGGGACGTCGACGGCGCGTGCGATGCGGGCGACGGCCGCGAACATCTCGTCCGCGGGCGTCTCGCCGTCCTCGTGGCCGAGGGACGCCGACACGCCCGCGCTCGGCGTCGCCAGGGCGGGGAAGCCGGCGTCGGCGAAGGCGCGGGCGCTCGCCGCGTCCCACGGTCCCGGCAGTACGAGCGGGTCTGCGGCCTCCCGGCCGTGGTGCAGGGCGCGGAACGCCCCCGCTGTCGCGGTCATCGTGTCCCCGTCAGTGCTTCAGCGAACCGGGCGTGTAGTGGCCGGGAACCAGGCGGGCGGTCACCCCGAAGCGGTTCCAGGCGTTGATGACAGTGATGGCCGCGACGAGATGGGCCAGCTCGGTCTCCTCGAAGTGCTTGGCTGCCTTCTCGAAGACCTCGTCGGGCACGAAACCGTCGGTGAGCACGGTGACCGCCTCGGTCAGCTCGATCGCCGCGATCTCCTTCTCCGTGTAGAAGTGCCGCGACTCGTCCCAGGCGCTGAGCTGCACGATCCGCTCCACCGACTCGCCGGCCGCGAGCGCGTCCTTGCTGTGCATGTCGAGGCAGAACGCGCAGTGGTTGATCTGCGAGGCGCGGATCTTCACCAGCTCCAGCAGCACCGGGTCGAGGTGCCGGCGGGCGGCCTGGTCGAGTTTGACCATGGCCTTGTAGACGTCGGGAGCCAGCTCCATCATGGCCAGGCGGGGGGTGTGCTCCGGGGCGTTGATCTCGTTCGTGGTCGTCATGAGCTCGACCCTAGAGGCCCGGTGGCGCAACGGTATGGTCCATTTCCATGACGGAATCCTGGTCCACTTCCGGTACGGACCTCCACCTCGAGGTACGCGGGCCGAGGCTGCGGCAGGGCCTGACGGACGCGCTGCGGGAGGCCGCCCGCACCGGCAGGCTCGCACCGGGAACCCGGCTGCCGTCGTCCCGCTCGCTCGCCGCCGACCTGGGCATCGCCCGCAACACGGTCGCCGACGCCTACGCGGAACTGGTCGCGGAAGGCTGGCTCACCGCACGGCAGGGATCCGGCACCCGGGTGGCCCGCCGCTCCGCGCCCCGCAAGACCGCACCCGGCACGGCGAGCACCCGCCCGGCCCGCGGCCGGCCCGCCTACAACCTGCTCCCCGGCAGCCCCGATCTCGCGTCCTTCCCCCGTGCGGAGTGGCTCAAGGCGGCCCGCCGGGCGCTGGACGCCGCTCCCCACGAGGCCTTCGGTTACGGAGACCCGCGCGGACGCGTCGAGTTGCGGACCGTGCTGGCCGACTACCTGGCCCGCGCGCGCGGCGTGCACGCGGACCCCGAACGCATCGTGATCTGCTCCGGATTCGTGCACGGGCTCATGCTGATGGGCAAGGTGCTGCGGCAGCGCCGGGTCAGGGAGGTGGCGGTCGAGTCGTACGGACTGGACGAGCACCGCAACGTGCTGACCGAGGCGGGACTGCGCATCCCGGCCCTCCCCTTCGACGAACTGGGCACCGACCCGGCAGGGTTGGGCGAGGGCGGGCTACGGGGCGTCGGCGCGGTGCTGATGACGCCCGCCCACCAGTTCCCCGTCGGGATGCCGCTGCACCCGGACCGGCGGACCGCGGCCGTCGACTGGGCCCGCAGGACGGGCGGCCTGATCCTCGAGGACGACTACGACGGGGAGTTCCGCTACGACCGCCGGCCCGTCGGCGCGCTCCAGGGCCTCGACCCGGAGCACGTCGTCCACATGGGAACGGCGAGCAAGTCCCTGGCGCCCGGACTGCGGCTGGCGTGGATGGTGCTGCCCCAGAGCCTGGTGGGGGAGGTGCTCGCGGCCAAGGGCGGCGTCGAGTGGACGTCGAGCTCGCTCGACCAGCTCACCCTGGCCGAGTTCATCGCGTCCGGCGCCTACGACCGGCATGTGCGGGGCATGCGGCTGCGTTACCGGCGCCGCCGCGACCATCTGGTGCGGCAGTTGGCGGAGCACGCCCCCGGCGTCCGGGTGAGCGGAATCGCCGCCGGGCTGCACGCGGTCCTCGAACTGCCGCCCGGCACCGAGCAGTCAGCCGTGCGGGCCGCGGCCTGGCACGGTCTGGCCGTCGAGCCGATGGGCCGCTTCCGGCATCCGGACGCCCCACCGCGCGGCGACGCGCTCGTCGTCGGATACGCGACCCCGCCGGACAGCGCGTGGTCGGGCGCGCTCGACGCGCTGTGCCGCTCACTGGCGTGAGCCACGCCCCACCGGGCGCGTCACGGCCTCCCGTACGCCGGGCGGGGCCGGGGCTCCCGCCGGGCCCGGCGTGGCGCGGTGGGCCCGGCTCGACGCAGCGCGGCCTGGGCGGGCGCAGCCCGGCCCGTCGGTCAGGTCGTCGGCGTGGACGTGTGTGCGGGTCGGTCCGTCAGTACCGCCCGGAGCTGGGCAAGGCCCCAGTCCAGGTCCTCCTCGCTGATCACCAGCGGCGGAGCGATCCGGATCGTGGCGCCCTGGGTCTCCTTCACCAGCACGCCGCGATCCATCAGTTTCTCCGACACCTCCCGGCCGGTGCCGCGGTCCGGCGCGACGTCCACACCGGCCCACAGCCCGCGTCCCCGCACGGCGGTCACCGCACCCTCGGCGGCCAGCAGGCCCAGCTCCCGGTGGAGACGCTCACCCAGCTCGGTGGCCCGCCGCTGGAACTCGCCGGTGCGCAGCATCGCCATCACCTCCAGCGCGACGGCGCACGCGAGCGGGTTGCCGCCGAACGTCGAACCGTGCTCACCCGGCCGATGGACGCCGAGCACCTCCGCCGAGGACACCACCGCCGACACCGGAACCACACCGCCGCCCAGCGCCTTGCCGAGCACGTACATGTCCGGCACCACGCCCTCGTGCTCGCAGGCGAACGTCCTGCCCGTACGGCCCAGGCCGGACTGGATCTCGTCCGCGACGAACAGCACGTTCCGCTCGCGGGTGAGCGCGCGGACGCCCGGCAGATACCCGGCCGGCGGCACGAGCACCCCGGCCTCGCCCTGGATCGGCTCCAGCAGCACGGCCACCGTGTTCTCCGTGACCGCCGCGTCCATCGCGGTCAGGTCCCCGTACGGGACGATCTCGAACCCGGGTGTGTAGGGCCCGTGGTCGGCCCGCGCCACCGGGTCGGTCGAGAAACTGATCAACGTGGTCGTCCGGCCGTGGAAGTTGTTCGCCGCCACCACGATCTTGGCCATGTTGTCCGGCACCCGCTTGACCCGGTACCCCCACTTGCGGGCGGTCTTGACGGCCGTCTCCACCGCCTCCGCACCGGTGTTCATCGGCAGGACCGTCTCCATCCCGCACAGCTCCGCGAGCTGGGCGCAGAACTCCCCGAACCGGTCGTGATGGAAGGCGCGCGAGGTCAGCGTCACGCGTTCCAGTTGCGCCTTCGCCGCCTCGACGAGCCGGCGGTTGGTGTGCCCGAAGTTGAGGGCCGAGTATCCGGCGAGCATGTCGAGGAAGCGGCGTCCCTCGACATCCGTCATCCAGGCGCCGTCCGCCGAGGCGACGACGACCGGCAGCGGGTGGTAGTTGTGCGCGCTGTGCGCCTCCGCGGCGGCGAGGGCGGATGTCGAGCTCGGCACGGGGCCTCCGATCGTCGGGACGGACCTCCGGCGCCGGCGCGGCCGGCGCTCTCCTCCATCGTCGCTCTCCGGCCGCGGCTCGCAGTGTGGACGACACCGCGCGGCGGCCCGGCGGGCCGCTACTGTGGGCGGCACGCGCGGCGACTGGCGTACGGGGAAACGACCCCGAGGAAGCCGTGCGCGGGCTTTCGCACGAGGTGTCGCCCCGCCTGGGCACCCCGGGAACACGACCGACGACCACGGATCGCCCCGGAGGACCATTCCGATGACCCTTCCCCTCTCCCACCCCGCTCTCTCCACGACCGACCCGGAGCTCGCCGCTCTCGTGGGCGCGGAGGAGCAGCTCCAGTCCGAGACGCTGCGGCTCATCCCCAGCGAGAACTACGTCTCCCAGGCCGTGCTCGAGGCCTCCGGCACGGTGCTTCAGAACAAGTACAGCGAGGGCTACGCCGGCCGCCGGTACTACGAGGGCCAGCAGAACATCGACCAGGTCGAGCGGCTCGCCGTCGCCCGCGCCAAGTCACTCTTCGGCGTCGAGCACGCCAACGTCCAGCCGTACTCCGGCTCGCCCGCCAACCTCGCCGTGTATCTCGCCTTCGCCGAGCCCGGTGACACCGTGATGGGCATGGCTCTCCCCATGGGCGGCCACCTCACCCACGGCTGGGGCGTCTCGGCCACCGGAAAGTGGTTCCGCGGCGTCCAGTACGGCGTACGCCAGGACACCGGCCTCATCGACTTCGACGAGGTGCGCGAGCTCGCCCTCAAGGAACGGCCCAAGGTCATCTTCTGCGGCGGCACGGCGCTGCCCCGCACCATCGACTTCGCCGCCTTCGCGGACATCGCCCGGGAGGCGGGCGCCGTACTCGTCGCCGACGTCGCGCACATCGCCGGTCTGATCGCGGGTGGCGCCCATCCTTCGCCCGTGCCGCATGTCGACGTCGTGTCCACCACCACCCACAAGACGCTCCGCGGGCCGCGCGGCGCGATGCTGATGTCCCGTGAGGAACACGCCAAGGCCATCGACAAGGCGGTGTTCCCCGGGCTCCAGGGCGGTCCGCACAACCAGACCACCGCCGCCATCGCCGTCGCCCTCCACGAGGCGGCGCAGCCCTCCTTCCGTGATTACGCCGCCCAGGTGGTCGCCAATGCCAAGGCACTCGCCGAGGCGCTGCTCGCGCGTGGTTTCGACCTGGTGTCCGGCGGGACCGACAACCACCTGATCCTGATGGACCTCACCTCCAAGGACGTCCCCGGCAAGGTGGCGGCCAAGGCGCTCGACCGGGCCGGGATCGTCGTCAACTACAACACCGTCCCTTACGACCCGCGGAAGCCGTTCGACCCGTCCGGCATCCGCATCGGCACGCCGTCCCTGACCTCCCGTGGCCTCGGCACGGAGCACATGGCCGCCGTCGCCGCGTGGATCGACCGGGGCGTCACCGCGGCCGGCAAGGGCGACGAGGGCGAGCTCGCCACGATTCGCGCCGAGGTGGCCGACCTGATGGCCGCGCATCCGGCACCCGGCCTTTCTGCCTGAGCCGTCGCTATCCGGGCCGCGCCCGGCCGCCCTCGCGCCGCGCCGGCCGGGCCGCCCCCGGCCACGCGGCGCCGGACTGAGCCGTGCCGACGAGGCCCCGGTCCGGGCCATGCCGTGCCATGCCGGGCCGGACTGAGGCCGTGCCGCGCAGCGCCGGACCCGGGCCGGACCCGGCCCGGACCGGGCCGGGCCGACGAGGCCCCGCCCCGGCGGGCCGCCGCGTCGCTAGGAAGCGTCCAGTAGTTCTTGGCGCGGCCCCGGGTCGCCGGTGCCACGGCGGAGCGGGAAGGACGGCAGCAGCCGACTGAGGAGAAGAGCGAGGGCCGCGCCGGCCGCCAGGCCCGGTATCGACCACCACCAGCCGGTCGTGGCGGTCGACGCCGCCGCCGACCGGGGCCGGTCCTCGGCCGGCCGCGTGGCGAGGGACTCGGCCGACGCCTCCTCCGTCGCGCCGGCGGCCTGCTCCCAAGGCGCCGGGTATCCCGCGGCTCCACCCCCGGACGGCGACTTCTCACCCATCAGTCCCAGCTCGCGGACCAACTCGACCAGCTCGCCGGGCCGCTGCGCCGTGTGCCAGGTCCCCTGCTCCCCGCCGCTCTCCGTCGAGGTGTGTATCCACACGGTGTCGCGCGCCTCGCCCGGATACACCCGGTCGACCCGCCACGGATCCACATCGTGGACCATCCACGTCACCGTGATCTGCCGTGTCCCCATCGCCATGTCGAGGGACGGCGGCCGCTCCTTCGTGCCGTCGGAACCCGTCGGCCCCAGCAAGTCGGTCAGCGTCCCGTACTCCTTGTCGGAGTAGTACAGCGAGGCCGTCTCGCCGCTCTCCGGAGAGGTGAGGAACACGCTCGTCGGACCGCCGGCCGCGGCCACGGGCGCGAACACCCACGTCAGCGCGAACAGGACCGTCAGTGCGGCAACTCGTCGTAGCAGTCGCATACTTCCCCCAGCCGACGCACGGCCCGGACCCTCCGCACCCGCGTCATCTCTGGTACACCGCCCGAGCGCCTCGGGTTCCGTCCCGGCGGCGGAAATCTTTGACGGATATTGCGGATCCCGCGGACTGGCCAATCTCGCCGATCTCGCCGACCACCCGACCCCGTGACCCAGCGCGCCCACGCGGCCACGCACCCACGCGCCCGCACGCCCACCGGTTCACCGCACCACCGTCCCATCGCGCTCGCGGACCGCGCGCGGCCGTCAGAGGGCCGACTCGGCGATCTCCTCCGCCCGCCGCACCGACGCCACACCCTCCAGGCGCAGCGTGGTCACGGCGTCGGCCGTGGTCCACAGCAGCGTCGGCCCCGCCGTCCGCTCGGCCTGGACCCAGTCGTCGCCGTGGGCGTCGATCATCATGAAGCGCAGCCGGTGTGGTTCGGAGAACCACAACCCGGTCGACTCCGGCGTGCCCGTCCGCGTCCCGTCGTCGCCCAGCATCAGCCACTGCGGCATCAGCCTGGCCTGCTTGGCGAAGCCGATGTCGAGCCGCGCCGGGAACTCGTCCAGCCGGACCGTCCTGCCGTCCTCGCGCCAGCACAGGCTCACCACCGAACGCCCCTCCGGCCTCACGGCCACCGAGACCGCCTGCGGGGTGCCCAGCGCGCCGGGCACCCTGGGCGTGAACCCGGCCCGCCGGCCCGCCTCCGCGAGTCCGACCGGGTCCTCGCACCACGGCACGGCCGCGGCCTTCGACGGCCGGGCCGTGGGGTCGTGGCGCACCTCGACCCCACCGAAGCCGAACCAGTCGGCGACAGCCGCCCGCACGGGCGGGGTCAGCACCAGGACGACCAGCACTCCGGACAGGCCCACCGACAGCGCGCGCCACCGCCGGCGCAGCCACCGCACCGCCCGCCGCCTGCGGGTGACGGCCGGGGCCCACGGGCCGCTCAGCGCCACCACCTCCGGCGTGGCCGGCGTCGCGGCCGACTCGGCGAGGAGCTGCGCCAGGACCCGTTCCGCCATGGTCGCGCCGTCCACGTCCGGGATGCGGAGACCGCGCCCCAGCCCGCGCAGCTCCTCCGCCAACTCCTCGTGCCCGCCGTGCGCCGACCCGGGCTGCTCGCGCCCGTCGTCGTGCCCCTCATGCCTTCTCTCGCGCCGCTCCTGCCCGTCGTGCGCCGGCGCCCCTGGTGCCTCCGCGCGGTCCTCACCGGCGCCCACGCCCCGCTCGTCGCGTCGCTCCTCGGCCCCGTCAGCCATGCCCCTCACCTCCCTCACCGCTTATCAGCCGCCCCAGCCGTGCCAGGGCGCGGTTCAGCCGGGACTTGACCGTGCCCCGCGGGCAGCCGATCGCCTCCGCCGTCTCCGCCTCGTCCATCTCCAGCAGATAGCGGTAGGTGACGACCTGTCGCTGCTCCTCCGTCAGCTCGGCCAGGGCCGCGAGCAGCACCCCGCGCCGCTCCCGCGCGACGGCGGCCAGCGCCGGATCGGCCGACTCGGGTATCAGCGGCTCGGGTCCCAGCAGCAGTGCCTCCCGGCCGGCGACCGCCCGCAGCCGCACCGCCGAACGCACTGTGTTCCTCGTCTCATTGGCGACGATCCGGAGCAGCCACGGCCTGAACGCCGCCCCTTCCCGGAAGCGCCCCAGCGCCTGATACGCCTTGAGGAACGAGCTCTGCACCACGTCCTCCGCGTCCGCGCCCGCTCCGAAGGCCACCGCCGCCCGCAGCGCGACCGCCGTGTGCGCGCGGACCAGCTCCGCGTACGCCTCCGGCTCTCCGGCGCGCACGCGGGCGATCACCGCGCCCTCGGCATCGACGAGGCGGCCCCCCTCCGGACCCCGCTCGAGGGTCCCCTCCCGCGTCCTCACACCATTGATACACCGGCGGCCGGAGATCGGTTCCGCACCTGAGAGAATGGTGTGCATGGCCTCATCCCGACCCCGCGCGCTCTCCGGTATCCAGCCCACCGCCGGTTCGTTCCACCTCGGGAACTACCTCGGCGCCATCCGCCAGTACGTCGCGCTGCAAGAGACCCACGACGCCTTCTACATGGTCGTGGACCTGCATGCGATCACCGTCCCGCAGGACCCGGCGGAGCTGCGTGCCAACACCCGGCTCGCCGCCGCCCAGCTGCTCGCGGCCGGTCTCGATCCCGAGCGCTGCACCCTGTTCGTGCAGAGCCATGTTCCTGAGCACGCCCAGCTCGGGTGGGTCATGAACTGCCTCACGGGCTTCGGTGAGGCCTCGCGCATGACGCAGTTCAAGGACAAGTCCGCCCGGCAGGGCGCCGACCGTGCCACGGTCGGTCTCTTCACGTACCCGATCCTCCAGGTCGCGGACATCCTGCTGTACCAGGCGGACGCGGTGCCGGTCGGCGAGGACCAGCGCCAGCACGTCGAGCTCACCCGCGACCTCGCGGAGCGCTTCAACGGCCGCTTCGGCCGGACGTTCACCGTCCCCGCGCCGTACATCGTCAAGGAGGTCGCCAAGATCTACGACCTCCAGGACCCGACGATCAAGATGAGCAAGTCGGCCTCCACGCCCAAGGGCCTGATCAATCTCCTCGACGAGCCGAAGGCGACGGCGAAGAAGGTCAAGAGCGCCGTCACCGACACCGACACGGTGATCCGCTTCGACGCCGAGGAGAAGCCGGGCGTCAGCAACCTGCTCACGATCTACTCCACCCTCACGGGTACGGCCATCGCCGATCTGGAGCAGAAGTACGAGGGCAAGGGCTACGGTGCGCTCAAGACGGACCTGGCCGAGGTGATGGTCGACTTCGTCACACCGTTCCGGACCCGTACGCAGGAATACCTGGACGACACGGAGACGCTGGACTCGGTCCTGGCCAAGGGCGCGGAGAAGGCCCGAGCGGTCGCGGCGGAGACGCTGGCCGACACGTACGACAAGTTGGGATTCGTCCCCGCCAAGCACTGAGCCGCAAAGAGTCGGAGGACCTGTGTCCAAGGACTCTGGCCACAGCGAGGGTGCAGCCGCCACACTGGCGGCTGCACACCCACTCACCGATCCGTACCGAGGACTGAGGAGAACGACGTGGGGACCGTAACGCTCGGCGTTTCGATCGCGGTCCCGGAGCCCTACGGCAGCCTGCTCCAGGAGCGGCGCGCGGGCTTCGGTGATCCCGCCGCGCACGGCATTCCGACTCACGTCACCCTGCTGCCGCCCACCGAGGTCGACTCGTCGCTGCTTCCCGCGGTGGAGGCGCACCTCGCGTCCGTCGCCGCCGCCGGCCGGCCCTTCACGATGCGGCTGTCCGGCACCGGCACGTTCCGCCCGCTGTCGCCCGTGGTCTTCGTCCAGGTCGTCGAGGGCGGCTCCGCCTGCACCTGGCTGCAGAAGCGGGTGCGTGACGCGTCCGGGCCGCTGGTGCGCGAACTGCAGTTCCCCTATCACCCGCACGTCACGGTGGCGCACGGCATCTCCGAGGAGGCGATGGACCGGGCGTACGAGGAGCTGTCCGAGTACGGCGCCGAGTGGACCTGCGCCTCCTTCGCGCTCTACGAGCAGGGCGCGGACGCCGTGTGGCGCAAGCTCAGCACCTTCGCCTTCGGCGGCGGCATCTCCGGTGTGCCCCCGCAGGGTGCTCCGGTCGACGACCACGTCACCACCCTCTGACCTAGGGCCTCTCGTTTGGATCATGCCGGGCTCGCGGACCCTGGCACGCACTCCCCCGTAGCCCTCCGGGCACGGGAGGTGCCCCCACGCCGCGTTGTCGTCGGTCGCCATGGCTCCTCCCCCGTAGCCCTCCGGGCACGGGGGCACCCCCAGCCTCCCTCCTCCGCCTTGCGATCGCACGCACCAGACCCCGCTCCCTGATCCGGCCTGATCCAAACGAAAGACCCTGGCGCACCGGTCACCGCGCGTAGCGTTCGACGCCGTTCCGGCGTGCCGCCTGCCTGCGTGGCGTCACGGCGGGTAGGCGTAGCCCATGGACTGGCTGATCAAGCTTCCCGTCGTGGGTCCGATGGTGCAGCGGCTGATGCGCACCCATGCCTGGCGGTCGTACGAGACGCTCGACCGGGTCCACTGGACGCGCCTGGCCGCCGCGATCACCTTCCTGAGTTTCCTGGCGCTCTTCCCGCTGATCACCGTCGCGGCGGCGATCATCGCCGCCGCGCTCGACCAGCAGGCGCTGGACAAGCTCGACGACAAGATCGCCGAACAGGTGCCCGGCATCTCCGACCAGCTCGACATCCAGGCACTGGTGGCCAACGCGGGCACCGTGGGGGTCGTCGCCGGCGCGCTGCTGCTGCTGACGGGTGTGGGCTGGGTCGGCTCGATGCGGGAGTGCCTGCGGGCCGTGTGGGAGCTCGACGACGAGGACGAGGGCAATCCGGTCGTCCGGAAGATCAAGGACGTGGGGGTGCTCGCCGGTCTCGGCGGCACCGGCCTCGCCTCGTTCGCGGCCTCGGCGCTCGCTTCCATGACCGTCGGCCGGACCGCCGAACTGCTCGGCCTCGACGAGGGCGGCGTCGGCGGGGTGCTGTTGAAGATCGCCGCCGTCGCGGTCGGTGTGCTGGCGACCTTCCTGATCCTTCTCTACGTGCTGACCCTGCTGCCCGGGGTCCAGCCGCCGCGCCGTCGTCTGTTTGTGGCCGCGCTGATCGGCGCGGTCGGTTTCGAACTGCTCAAGCTGCTGCTCGGCGGCTACATCAGCGGGGTCGCCTCGCGGAGCATGTACGGCGCGTTCGGCGTGCCGATCGCCCTGCTGCTGTGGATCAACTTCACCGCCAAGCTGCTGTTGTTCTGCGCCGCCTGGACGGCGACGCAGAGCAAGGAGGAGCCCGCCCGGCCCGCTACGGACGAGGCGCGCGACGCACCCGGTCCGGCAGCGGCCACCGGCGCTTGATCAGGAACATCGTGGTCCCGAGACCTGCCAGCACGGCGCCGGCGACGCTCAGCGCGACGCCGAATCCGCTCGTGCCGGTCTGTGAGGCGGCGACCGGGTCGGTGGAGCCGTCCTTGTCCCCGTCGTTCTTGACGGGCTGCGGGTCGAGGGACGCCGCAGGCTCCGCCGACTTCGGCGGGACCAGCTCACCCACCGGCTGCACCTTGCCGGCCGCCGCGAAGCCCCAGTCCAGAAGCCTGCCCGCCTCCTTGTAGACGGCCTGGCTCTCGCCCGAGTCCGGGTTCATGACGGTGACGAGCAGCACCTTGCCGTTGCGCTCCGCGACACCGGTGAAGGTCGAGCCGGCGTGCGTGGTGCTGCCGTTCTTCACGCCCGCGATGCCCTTGTACGGGCTGATGCCGCTCGCCCCGGTGAGCAGCCGGTTGGTGTTCTGGATCTTGAAGGTGCCGCGCTTCTTGCCCTTCTCCTGCTCGCCGGGGAAGTCGGCGCTCACCGTGGAGCAGTACTCGCGGAAGTCCTTCTTCTGCATGCCGCTGCGGGCGATCAGCGTGAGGTCGTAGGCGGACGAAACCTGGCCCGGGGCGTCGTAGCCATCGGGTGAGACGACCTTGGTGTCGAGTGCCTGGAGCTCCTCCGCGTGCGCCTGCATGTCCGCGACCGTGCGGCCGACACCGCCGTTCATCGCCGACAGGACGTGGACGGCGTCGTTGCCGGAACGCAGGAAGACGCCGAGCCACAGGTCGTGGACCGAGTAGGTGTGGTTCTCCTTGATCCCGACGAGGCTGCTGCCGGCGCCGACGTCGGCGAGTTCCTCGGGGGCGACCTTGTGGACCGTGGTCTTCGGCAGCCGCGGCAGCAGCGTGTCCGCGAAGAGCATCTTCATGGTCGAGGCCGGGGGCAGCCGCCAGTGCGCGTTGTGCGAGGCGAGCACCTCCCCGCTCTCGGCGTCCGCGACGATCCAGGACCTGCCGCTGACGTCCTTGGGGAGGACGGGCGCGCCGGGGCCGAGCCGGACCTGTGTACCCGGTTTCGCCAGCAGGGACCCGCCGACTGAGGACATGACCGCCGGCGGCTTCGGCTTCTTCCGCTCCGGATTGGTTTCCTGCGTGGCCGCGAAGGCCGGAGCAGCGGTCATCGCGGACAGCAAGGCGGCGGCCAGGACCGTCAACGCGGTCCTTCGCGCGGTGGTTTTCAGAGCAGACACGGACGAGAACGTACAGGGCCGGTCTGAAAATATGGAGATCGGCCCGCTGTTCGTCCGGAACTGACGCCAGGACAGCCCACCCCGAACAACCCGGTCGGCGGACGGCCGCGATACTTGCTTCATGAAGCTCAGCCGCTCCGTCTCCTGGTTCCTGCTCGCGTTCGGGGTGTGGAGCTGGTTCATCTGGATCACTTTCGTCAAAAACCTGTGGAAGGACGGCAGCGGGCTCGCCTTCGACGACGCGGGCGACCCCACCGGTTACTTCTGGGTCCATCTGCTGCTCGCCGTTACGTCCTTTGTTCTGGGGACGGTCATCGGGGTCATCGGGTTGCGCGGCGTACGCGCTTCGCGCCGTGAGCGCGGTCAGGGAACGGGGAACTGATCGTGGCGGCGGTCGTCGTGCTCGTGATCATTCTGGTGGTCTCCCTGCTCGCCGGGGTGCACTGGTACGTGTGGCGCCGGCTCGTCCGCGACACGACCGCTCCGGGCGGGCTCGCCCGCCGGCTCGGTACGGCGGCGATCTGGGTGCTGCCCTTGCTGTCCTTCGCCGCCCTCACCTCGGGGCGCGTCGGTGCGCCCTTCTGGCTGGAGCGGGTCCTGGCCTGGCCGGGCTACCTCTGGCTGGCGGTACTGCTGTACCTGGTCCTGGCACTGCTGGTCGGCGAGGCGGTACGTCCCGTGCTGCGCAGGGTGCTGGACCGCCGGGACCGCGCTGCCGCGGGCGGCCCGGACGAGGACGGCGAGCCCTCGGAGCCGTCCGGTGCCACAGCCGCGGCACAGGCGTCCGGGACGGCGGGGGACCGGCTGCCTCCTGCCGGCGCCGGTGCCGCCGTGGGCGGGAAGGGTGAGGACGCCGGGGCCGGTCATGGCCGGGCCGCGGCGGTCGCCGTCGACAGCGCCCCCGCGACGCAGCCGTCCGCCACGGACGCAGAAACAGACCCAGAAGCAGACGCAGACACCGGCACCGGCGGCCCTGCGGCACCCCACGGGGCCACGGACGCCACCGCCGGTGCCGGGGACGACGCCCGCCCCGCCACGGGCGTGTCGCGGCGGCTGTTCGTGTCCCGCGTCGTCGGCGGCGCAGCCGCCACCGCCGCGCTCGGAACCGTCGGGTACGGCACGTACGGCGTGCTCCGGGGCCCGCGCGTCAAGCGTGTGACCGTTCCGCTGGCGAAGCTCCCCCGGGCGGCGCACGGCTTCCGTATCGCCGTCGTCAGCGACATCCACCTCGGGCCGATCCTGGGCCGGTCCCACACGCAGCGCATCGTCGACTCCATCAACGCCACCCAGCCCGACCTGGTCGCCGTCGTGGGCGATCTCGTCGACGGGTCTGTGGCCGACCTCGGGTCCGCGGCCGAGCCACTCGCCCGGCTCCGCTCCCGCCACGGATCGTTCTTCGTGACCGGCAACCACGAGTACTTCTCCGGCGCCGACGAGTGGGTCGACCACGTCCGGGAACTCGGCCTGCGCCCCCTGCGCAACGAACGCGTCGAGATCGCCGGCGGCTTCGACCTGGCCGGCGTCGACGACGTGGCCGGCGAGGACGAGGGGCAGGGTCCCGACTTCGTGAAGGCCCTCGGCGACCGGGACCGCGCCCGCGCCGCCGTGCTCCTCGCCCACCAGCCCGTCGTCATCCACGACGCCGTCGAGCAGGGCGTGGACCTTCAGCTGTCCGGTCATACGCACGGCGGTCAGCTGTGGCCCGGCAATCATCTGGCGGCACTGGCCAACCCCACCGTGGCCGGCCTGGAACGCTACGGCGACACCCAGCTGTACGTGAGCCGGGGTGCGGGCGCCTGGGGCCCTCCGGTGCGCGTCGGGGCGTCCTCGGACATCACCGTCGTGGAGCTGGCGTCGCGTCAGGCGTAGGAGACTCCCGCCCGCGGGCGGGTCAGTCCTTCTTGCGCGCCGCCACGGTCTCCGCCATGCCGGGGAGGAAGTCCGTGAACAGCTCATGCACTTCGCGGACGAGCGGGCGCAGTACCCGGAAACGGGCCAGGGCCACACCCCGGGCGGTCAGCCGCGCACCGCGCTCGGCCAGCCGCCTGCTGCGCTCGCTTCCCTCGGAACGGTCGAAGACCCAGTACAGGACCAGTCCCATCTGGGAGAGCCACATCAACTCGGGGAGGACGTCCCGCAGCTCCTCCGCCACCTTCGACTTCGACCCGGCCAGTACCTCCCGGTGGACGTCGATGGCGGCCTCGCGGGCGTGCTCCGACTCGGGCGAGAAGGGGCTGAGCGGGCTCTCCGGGTCGGCCGCGTTCTTGAAGAACTGGGCCGCGAACTCGTGGTACGGCGCGGCGATGTCCAGCCACGCGGTCAGCACTCCCGCCATCCGCGACTCGAGGTCGGTCTCCTTGTCCAGCACGGGCCGGACCGCCGCCTGGTGCTCCGCGGCGATCCGGTCGTAGAAGCCCTGGACGAGGTGTTCCTTGGAGCCGAAGTAGTAGTACGCGTTCCCTACCGAGACCCCGGCCTCCTTGGCGATGGCCCGCATCGTCGTCTTGTCGTAGCCGCGCTCCTGGAAGAGCCGGAGCGCGGTCTCGAGGATGAGCGTCCGGGTCTGCTCGCTCTTGGGGGCCCTCGTGTCGGCCGGGTCGTTCGCTTCAGTCACGGTGTCCGAGCCTAGTCGGGTGCGGAGCACCGGTCGTCGCAGGGAGCGGCACCCGCCCCCGCCCCCGTCATCTCGCGGTACTTGGCCGCCGCGAGCATCGTGACGCGCACGAACGGGGCGCCGGCCGGGGTGGCGAGCCAGTGGGCCTTCGGCCGGTGCTCGGCCAGTGCCCACAGGCACACGATCCATGCCGCCTGGCCCGAGTAGACCTGGCCGCGGTCGCCGATGACGGTGATCTCGCGCATCGTGCGGGCGTGGTCGAGCTGCGGATAGGCGCGGTGCGCCGCGTCCGACCCGGCGGGCACGAACCGGAGCGGCACGAGCTGGGGCTGCCGCAGCAGCCAGCTCCGCAGGTGCACGCAGAGGGAGCAGTCGGCGTCGTACAGGACGGTCAGTGCCCGGACCGCGAGGCTCATCGGTGTCACGCTCCGGCCCGGCCGGGGGCCGGCGGGGTCCACGGGCCCGCGGGTGCCTGCTGGGTCCACCCCTGGGGGCCGACCGGCGGGGTCTGCCGGTCCTCCATCACTCCGCGACGGCGGATCTTGTTGAGGACGTAGACGTTCCCGAGGTGCATGACGCCGAGGACGAGCAGGACGACACCGATCTTGACGGACAGTGCTTCCAGGAGACCGCGGGTCTCCTCGATCGCATCGGCCGTCCTCAGGTAGAGGGCGACGAAGCCGAGGTTCACCAGGTAGAAGCCGACCACCAGAAGGTGGTTGACGGCCTCCGCCAGCTTCTCGTTCCCCTTGAGTACGTCGGCGAGGAATATCCGGCCGTTCTTGCTGAGGGTGCGTGCGACCCAGACGGTGAGGCCGACGCTGATCAGCAGGTAGGCGACGTACGTGACAACAGTGAGGTCCATGCCCCACCCTCCCTTGAACATGTTCAAAAGCTGGCGGTCCTGACTGTAGACCTCCTTTTGAACATGTTCAAGCGGTCGTGGAAAAGGTGTGCCGCAGGCGGCAAGGGGCCCTTAAGGTCAGGCACCATGACGATCTCTTTCGACCGGACCGGCCAAGGCCCCACCGTCGTACTCCTGCACTCGGGCGTGTGCGACCGGCGGATGTGGGACTTCCAGTGGCAGTCGCTCACGGACACCGGGTACGAGGTGGTGCGCTGCGACTTCCGGGGATTCGGCGAAACGCCCGCGGAAACGGGCCCCTACAGCGACGCCGACGACGTCCTCGCACTCCTCGACACCCTCGGCATACGCCGGGCCGCCCTGATCGGGTCGTCCTACGGCGGCAAGGTCGCCCTGGAGGTGGCCGCGCGCAGGCCGGAGCTGGCCGCCGCGCTCGTACTGCTCTGTTTCGCCGGGCAGCCGGGCCGGCCACCGGGCCCGCAGCTCAGGGCCTTCGGCCGGCAGGAGGACGCCCTGATCGAGGCCGGTGACCTCGAGGCGGCCGTCGAACTGAACGTCTCCACCTGGCTCGGGCCGGAGGCCGACGACGAGACACGCGAAGCCGTGCGGAAGATGCAGCGGCACGCCTTCGACGTACAACTGGCCGCCGAGAAGGAGTTTGCGGACGCGGAGCCCGCAGAAGGCGCCGCCGACGGTGCCGGAGAGGCCGAGGCCGGACCTGCTCAGCCGCCCGAGCCCGACCTCTCCCGCATCGACGCACCCTGCCTCGCTGTCTCCGGCGCGCACGACGTGGAGGACTTCCGGCAGATCGCGGCCGGCCTGCCGGCTCTGATCCCCGGCGCCCGCCACGTGGAACTGCCCTGGGCCCAGCATCTGCCCAGCCTGGAACGGCCCGCGGAAGTCACCCCCCTCATCACCGGATTCCTCGCCGAACACGTCACCCGGTAGACCCGCGGACCGCGGGCCCGCCGCAGACAACGGGCCCGCGGCCGTCCGGCAAGTCGACGATCGGCCACCGGCTCGGCCGGGACGTCATCAGCCCGGCAGGGGAGGACTCCGAACAAGCTTCGGCCCGCCAAGGGTGAGCCGGAAGGCGCTATGGTCGCCAACCATGGACGCCGTCGACCGTGAACTCATCGCCCTCCTCCAGGAGGACGCCACCTCGGCCTACGCGGCCCTCGGCAAGGCGGTCGGCCTGTCCGCCGGCGCCGCGCACGAACGCGTACGGAAACTGCGGGAACGCGGCGTCATCCGCCGCACCACGGTCGAGGTGGACCCGGCGGCCCTGGGGCGCGGAGTCCTGGCGTTCGTGATGGTCGAGTCCTCCGCGTGGATGGGCGAGTCCGCGGAAGCGTTCGCCGCGATCCCCGAGATCCAGGAGGCCCACGTCATCGCGGGCAGCGCCTCCGTGCTCGTGAAGGTGCGCACCGCCACCACCGAACAACTCCAGGACGTGCTGCGCAGGCTGTACGCGATCGAAGGCGTCAGCGGCACCCAGGCGACGGTCTCGCTGGAGACGTTCTTCGAGCGTCCGGTCTCCCCGCTGGACACGCCCCCCGGGACCTGACTGTCAGTGCGGCGTCCTACTGTTCGGCCATGGCAATGGTGACCTTCGTCGACGAGACGACATCGGGTGACCGGCGGGACGCCCTGGGGCTGCCCGTCGCGGAAGAGCGCCTGGCCCTGCGCGAGCTGATCCGCCGCCGCGTCTTCCAGGAGACGGCCGAGGGCGCCCAGGAGGCGTACGAGCGCGCCCTCGCTGCCTTCGGAAGCAACGGCTTCCTGGTGCTCGTCGGGGACCGCCAGCTCACCGATCTCGACGAGCGCGTGGAACTCACCGCTTCCACCGAGGTCACCTTCCTCCGGCTCGTCCCCCTGGTGGGTGGCTGATGGCGACGACGACACAGGACCGTGACGCCGTCCGCCGGGTCGAGACCCGCATCGCGGACGGCGACATGGCCGGGCTGGCCCGGGACCTGGTGCGGATCGGCACCCTCGCCGGAAACCGCTGGGACGGCGAGCGGGCACGGATCCCGCAGCTGATCGGCGATCTGGACACCGACCTGCGCAGGCGTCTCGCCGATGCCCTGGTCCTCCGCCACCAGGACGGCGGGGACACCGAGCGGGTGCGCAGCGTGGTGATGACCCTCGCCGGCATCGCCGGCCGTGGCCTGCCCGAGGGGGAGTTCAGCGTGGAACGGCTTCGGCGCATCGAAGAACTGGGCACCGCCTACTCCCTGCACACCTACGCCGAGCTGGTCTCCCTGGCCCGGGGCGAACTGGACGCGGGACGCGGCCTGCCCGGCCCGTTCGTCGCCCTGCTGCGACGCACCATGACCGACACCTACGCCCACTCGCCCGAACTGGCCGTGCTGCTCAAGGGCATCGAGGACCCTCTCCTCAACCCCGGAGAGGCATGGGCGGACCAGGCCCTCGCGGACGCCGGGCGTCTCGGGGACGCCGGAAGACGGCTGCTGAAACACCTGCGTACCGCGACATCGGCCCGGCCCACCGCCAAGTGGCAGCAGGCCGCGGCCGCCCTGATCGACGAGATCGGGCCCGGCGAGCTCCAGCGGGCGGTGCTGGGCTGGCTCCGGCTGACAGCCGCTCCCCGCACCCTCACGCTGTACACGCGGCCGGGATGGCCCGACCACAACGCCCTGTTCGACCCGTGCAACACCGACGCCCTCCGCGGCGCCGCCTGGCTCGCCGCACAGTTGCCGCCCTCGCGGGACCTCACCCGTGCACTCGGCGCCCTCGTGGAGACGGCCCTGCGCAAGGTCCCCGGCGTCGGCCCACGGGCTCCGAAGATCGCGGGCGCGGGCGTCACCGCCCTGTCGGCGGCCACGGGCGAGGCGGCACTCGCGGAGCTGGCCAGACTCTCCGTCAAGGTCACCTACAAGGGCACGCTCAAGCAACTCGGCGCGGCGCTCGACGCCCGCGCGGAGGCGTTGGGTCTGCGGCGCGAGGACATCGAGGAACTGGCCGTTCCCGCCTACGGCCTGACCGAAGTGGGCCGCGGCGAACAGCCGCTCGGCGACACCACCGCCGTGCTCGGCGTCCACGGCGGCAGGGCGGTGCTCACCTGGCGGACGGCCGCAGGCAAGGAACTAAAGTCACCACCGGCCGCCGTGCGGCGCGACTTCCCCGACGAG
The DNA here is from genome assembly GCF_053610925.1 of Streptomyces sp. NPDC054847. Lineage (NCBI taxonomy): Bacteria > Bacillati > Actinomycetota > Actinomycetes > Kitasatosporales > Streptomycetaceae > Streptomyces > Streptomyces sp. NPDC054847. The sequence continues at coordinate 19,662 of NZ_JBSGZJ010000043.1, forward strand.
GTGAAGGCACTGCGCGCCGCCGCCAAGGACATCGACAAGATGCTCACGGCCTGCTCGGAGCGGCTCGACCGGCAGTTCCTGGCCCGCAGGAGCTGGACCTACCAGGCGTGGCGCGAGCGACTGCTGGACCATCCGCTCGCCGGCACGGTCGCCCGCCGCCTCGTCTGGCTGGTCGGCGGCACACCCGTCGCCTTCGACGGCACCGACCTGCGCACCCTCGACGGTGACCCGATGTGCGTCACGGGCACCGCACCCGTGTCGTTGTGGCACCCGGTCGGCAGGCCCGCCGCGGAAGTCGCCGCCTGGCGCGAGTGGCTGGAGGCGAAGCAGGTCACGCAGCCCTTCAAGCAGGCCCACCGCGAGGTCTACCCGCTCACCGACGCCGAGCGCGTCACCGGGACGTACTCGAACCGCTTCGCGGGCCATGTGCTGCGCCAGCACCAGTTCAACGCCCTGGCGGCGGCGCGCGGATGGACCGCCCGGCTCCGGCTGTGCGTCGACGACAGCTACCCGCCCGCGTGCCGCGAACTGCCCGAGTGGGGCCTGCGCGCGGAGTTCTGGGTCGAAGGCGTCGGCGGCCGGGAGGACGGCGACCTCACGGGGGCCGGCGCGTACACCAGGATCTCCACCGACCAGGTGCGATTCCACCGGCTCGGCGCCCCGGCCAACCGGGCGCACGCCACAGGCGGCGACTACCGCCCCGACCTCGGCCGCTCCCACAGCGCTGAGGGGCACGGACCGGTCCCGTTCACGGAGATACCGGACCTCGTCCTCTCCGAAGTCCTCCGGGACGCCGACCTGTTCGTGGGCGTGGCCTCCATCGGCAACGACCCTTCCTGGCAGGACGGCGGCCCGGGCGGCCGCCACCGCGACTACTGGACGTCGTACGGTTTCGGGGAGCTCTCGGAGACGGCCGCGACACGCAGGGACCTGCTGGCCCGCCTCGTGCCCAGGCTCGCGATCGCCGACCGCTGCACGGTCGACGGCCGCTTCCTCCGCGTCCGGGGCGACCGCCACGAGTACCGCGTCCACCTCGGCTCCGGGAACGTCCTCATCGACCCGCACGGGCGCTATCTGTGCATCGTCCCCCAGGCGGGCGCCGCCACGGCGGACCCGGGGCATCTGCCGTTCGAGGGCGACCGGATGATCTCCGTGATCCTCAGCAAGGCGATGCTCCTGGCCCGGGACACGGACATCACCGATCCCACCATCCTGAGCCAGCTGTGACGACACCCGCGCCGTCCGCCGGTCTGCTCTCGCCGTGGGAGGACCCCGAGCGGATCGCCGCCGTCGCGCGCCTCGCCGTCACGGCCGGACCGGCCGGCCTCGCGCGGGACTTGCTCTTTGCGACCGAGCACGCGGGTCACGGGGTGGCCACCTGCCTGCGGGACATGCCCGAGGAGCGCCGCCGCGCCATGGCCGACCTCTTGGCCCGCTGTGCCGACGCCCCTGACACGGCGCCGGCCCTGCGCCGGCGCGCCCTGGTTCTGCTGTCCGTGGTCTCGCGGGGGTTCGCGCCCGACGAGTGGTACGAGCGGTGGACCGCCCTCCTGGAGGGCTGGGCACTGGAGTGGTACAGCGCCGGGGTCAGCGACGAACTCCCCGCCGTGGCCGAAGCGGTGCTGGACGCCGGGAAGCCGCTGTCGGACGCGGTGGTCGGACTGCTGCGCAGATCCGCGTACATGGCCAACGAGTGGGCGGCCGTGCTGCTGGAGCGGATCCCCCTCCCGCTGCTCGACCCGGGTGAGCCGTGGGCCGACCGAATCCGTGCCGAACTGCCCGGCCTCGGCGCCCCCTGGCCCGCTCTGGTCGCCCATCTGCGCGCGGCGCCCGCCGCTCCCACCAAGCGCTGGGACCGGGGGGCGGCGGACATCCTCCGCGGCGTCGATCCCGACACCGTCCGGCGCACCGTCACTCCGTGGGCCGAACTGGCCGCCCACGGCGGCGGAGCCGAGGACGGCGGATACGACCCGTGCGACGTGACGGTGATACGGGGCATCGCCAGGCTGCTGGCGCTGCTGCCGCCCCACCCCGACTCCGTCCGCGCCCTGGCCGCCCTCGTCGAACGGCCGCCGGTCAAGGCGGTCGTGGCGGGGGCCGCGGTTCGGGCGCTCGCGGACCTGGAGGGCGGCGCGGGGCGCGCGGAGCTGATGCGGCTCGTGGACCGTGTCGGTCACACGGCGACACTGCGTCAGATCCGGCGGGCCCTCGCGTCGTGACGGCCGTGACTACATGGTGCTCAGCGAGCGCGCGTAGTTGATCTGCCCCATCACCATCTGGAACGTCTCCGGGCCCTGGGCCGGGATCATCGTTGAGTGGTGCTTGCCGCCGCTGGTCACCGTGACCTGGATGAAGCCCGTGGTGGTCTTCTCCTTCATCAGCAGGAACAGCAGCCCCAGCAGACAGAAGATGAAGAAGACGATCGCGAGCACGATCGCGTGCGTCGGGATCTTCTCCTCGGTCCGCGACATGTCCGTCGCGTTCCACACCGAGCCCTTGAGCGGCATCGTGCCGGCGGGAGTGACGATCGAGTCACCCATCACCGTGATGTCCCCGATCGACACCAGCGGCGCGCCGCCCGTCGGAGCGGGAGGGCCCGTGTACGGCACCGGGACTCCCGCGGGCTGTGTCTGCGAGTAACCCGGCGCCGGGTCCTGCGGGTAGCCGTACCCCGGTGCGGCGTTGGGGTAGCCGTAGGCAGGCGTGCTGCCGGGCGGCTGGCTGGGCCCCCACTGGTACTCGGGCTCCCCGTCCCTGTACGGATTCGGCGTGCTCATGTTCTCGTCCCCGCTTCCCGTCCCACTGCGTCAGGTCAGACGTCCCCTGATCCTGCCAGGTGCGGCCCCCGGGGGTGAAGTCCGCGCCGGTACCCGTACGGACACGACAGGGCCCGCGTCCCCGGGGGACGCGGGCCCTGTCGTGGTGAGGATGTGTCAGAAGCGGCGCGTGATCAGGGCACGCTTGACTTCCTGGATCGCCTTGGTGACCTCGATACCGCGCGGGCAGGCGTCCGTGCAGTTGAACGTGGTGCGGCAACGCCACACGCCGTCCTTGTCGTTGAGGATCTCAAGACGCTGCTCGCCGGCCTCGTCACGCGAGTCGAAGATGAAGCGGTGCGCGTTGACGATCGCCGCCGGGCCGAAGTACTGGCCGTCGTTCCAGAACACCGGGCACGAGGACGTGCAGGCGGCGCACAGGATGCACTTGGTGGTGTCGTCGAAACGCTCGCGGTCCTCCGCGGACTGCAGACGCTCACGCGTGGGCTCGTTGCCCTTCGTGATCAGGAACGGCATCACGTCGCGGTACGCCTGGAAGAACGGCTCCATGTCCACGACCAGGTCCTTGAGGACCGTCAGGCCCTTTATGGCCTCGACCGTGATGGGCTTCTCCGGGTTGATGTCCTTGATCAGCGTCTTGCAGGCGAGCCTGTTCTTGCCGTTGATCCGCATCGCGTCGGAGCCGCAGATGCCGTGCGCGCACGAGCGGCGGAAGGTGAGCGAGCCGTCGAGCTCCCACTTGATCTTGTGGAGGGCGTCGAGGACGCGCTCCTTGGGGTCGATCTCGATCTGGAAGTCCTCCCAGACCGCGTGCTCCGACACCTCGGGGTTGAAGCGGCGGATCCGGAAGGTGGCGGTGATGTACGGGGAGTCGGCGAAGCCGGCTTCCCGCTTCTCCAGGGTCGGGGCAGTCATCAGTACTTACGCTCCATCGGCTGGTAGCGGGTCTGGACGACCGGCTTGTAGTCGAGACGGATCGACTGGGTGCCGTCGTCGCCCACCTCGCGGTACGCCATGGTGTGGCGCATGAAGTTGACGTCGTCGCGGTTCGGGAAGTCCTCGCGGTAGTGACCGCCGCGGGACTCCTTGCGGGCCAGCGCGGAGACGGCCATGACCTCGGCCAGGTCGAGCAGGTTGCCCAGCTCGATGGCCTCCAGCAGGTCCGTGTTGAACCGCTTGCCCTTGTCCTGGATGGACACGTTGAGGTAGCGCTCGCGCAGCTCGGCGATCTTTTCGACGGCGGTCTTGATCGTCTGCTCGGTGCGGAACACCATCACGTTGGCGTCCATCGTCTCCTGGAGCTCCTTGCGGAGCACGGAGACCCGCTCGGAGCCGGTGGAGTTGCGGAGCCGCTCGACCTGCTCGGCGACGAACGACGCGGGGTTCTCCGGAAGGTCGACGTAGTCGGACTTCGCGGAGTACTCGGCGGCGGCGATGCCGGCGCGCTTGCCGAAGACGTTGATGTCCAGCAGCGAGTTGGTGCCCAGGCGGTTGGCGCCGTGGACCGACACGCAGGCGACCTCACCGGCGGCGTACAGGCCCGGGACGACGGTGGTGTTGTCGCGCAGGACCTCACCTTCGACGTTGGTCGGGATGCCGCCCATGGCGTAGTGCGCGGTCGGCTGGATCGGGATCGGGTCCGTGTAGGGCTCGATGCCGAGGTAGGTACGCGCGAACTCGGTGATGTCCGGAAGCTTGGCGTCCAGCTGCTCCGGCGGCAGGTGCGTGAGGTCCAGGTAGACGTGGTCGCCCTCGGGACCGCAGCCGCGGCCCTCGCGGATCTCCGTGTAGATGGAGCGGGAGACGACGTCACGGGACGCGAGGTCCTTCATGACCGGCGCGTACTTCTCCATGAAGCGCTCGCCGTCCTTGTTGCGGAGGATGCCGCCCTCACCGCGGGCGCCTTCCGTCAGCAGGATGCCCATGCGCCAGATGCCCGTCGGGTGGAACTGGAAGAACTCCATGTCCTCCAGCGGCAGGCCGCGCCGGTAACAGGCGGCCTGGCCGTCACCGGTCAGGGTGTGCGCGTTGGAGGTCACCTTGAAGAACTTGCCGGTGCCGCCGGACGCGTAGATCACGGCCTTCGCCTGGAAGACGTGGATCTCGCCGGTCGCCAGCTCGTAGGCCACCACACCGGCGGACTTCTTGACGCCGTCGACCTCGGTGATGAGCTGGTCCAGGACGTAGAACTCGTTGAAGAACTCCACGCCCTCCTTGACGCAGTTCTGGTACAGCGTCTGGAGGATCATGTGACCGGTGCGGTCCGCGGCGTAGCAGGACCGGCGGACCGGGGCCTCGCCGTGGTTGCGGGAGTGGCCGCCGAAGCGGCGCTGGTCGATGGTGCCGTCCGGGGTCCGGTTGAACGGCAGGCCCATCTTCTCCAGGTCGAGGACGGCGTCGATGGCCTCCTTCGCCAGGATCTCCGCGGCGTCCTGGTCGACCAGGTAGTCACCGCCCTTGACCGTGTCGAAGGTGTGCCACTCCCAGTTGTCCTCTTCCACGTTGGCCAGCGCGGCGGCCATGCCGCCCTGTGCGGCGCCCGTGTGGGAGCGGGTGGGGTAGAGCTTCGTCAGCACGGCGGTGCGGCTGCGCTTCGTCGCCTCGATGGCGGCGCGCATGCCGGCGCCGCCGGCGCCGACGATGACGGTGTCGTACTTGTGGATCTTCATGGGTGGATTACCTCAGCCCCGTGCCTAGCGGATGTTCGGGTCGAAGGTGAAGATCACCAGCGTGCCCAGAAGGATGGTGAACACCGTGGCGGTGTACAGCAGGCCCTTGAGCCACAGGCGCGTGTTCGGACGCTCCGCGTAGTCGTTGATGACGGTGCGGAGGCCGTTGGCGCCGTGCAGCATGGCAAGCCACAGCATCAGCAGGTCCCAGGTCTGCCAGAACGGGGACGCCCAGCGGCCGGCCACGAAGGCGAAGCCGATCTTGGAGACGCCGCCGTCGAGGACCAGCTGGATCAGCAGGTGGCCGATGACCAGGACGACGAGGACGACACCGGACAGGCGCATGAACAGCCATGCGGCCATCTCGAAGTTGCCGCGGGTCGAGCGCGGGGTCTTCTTGGTGCGCTTGCGGGGCGGCTCGATGAGCGGGGCCGGGTTGTCCGAATCGAAATGGCGCAGAGGTGCGTCACCCTCGACGGGACCGACGGCGGAAGTGGTGTCAGCGGACATTTCTGGCCTCAGCTCCCGAAGACTTCGCGGACGGCGTGGCCGAGCACGGGGTAAAGGGCGCCCACCATCAGCACGAACCAGATGGCCATGACGGACCAGAGCATCTGCTTCTGGTAGCGCGGGCCCTTGGACCAGAAGTCCACGGCGATGACACGCAGGCCGTTGAGCGCGTGGAAGAGAATCGCGGCGACCAGGCCGTATTCGAGAAGCGCGACGATCGGCGTCTTGTAGGTGGCGACAACCTCGTCGTACGCCTCGGGGGAGACGCGGACGAGAGCGGTGTCCAGCACGTGTACGAACAGGAAGAAGAAGATGAGGACGCCGGTGACTCGATGAGCCACCCAGGACCACATTCCTTCCCGGCCGCGGTACAGCGTTCCAGCCGGCACGGAAGAACCCTCCGGGAGCGGGGATTGGGGCCATGCCGGCTTGTGGGTGTCGGTCTGGCCCGGCCGGGTACGGTCCACCGGCCCCGGCCATCGTAGCGACGTGTTGTCGGTTCGTTCGCCCGGGGGCCACCGGTGTGATCAAACAGGCAATCAAACAGCCTCGTACGGACTAAGCGACGGACTCCTCCGAGGCCCCCGCGACGTCGCTTTCCGGATGGTTGGCTACTGCATGTACCAGTCGGGAGCGGGTCAGGGCGCGCAGTTCCTCCGCGGATATGGCGCGCTCCTCGTCCGGTTCGTGGGACAGTCTGCTCCGGATACCGGCCAGTACCTGATCGAGGTACTCGTCGGGCCGGTATCCGTCGAGGCAGACGACGAACGCATGTCCGAATCGACTCTCGTAGGCGGTGTGCGCGGCGGCGAGCGCGGTGTGGGCGGCCTGCGGGGCGCTCGGCGGCAGCCCGGTGGACGACTCGCCGGCCAGGGCCTCGTGCACATCGGCGGGCGTCAGGTCGTATCCGGCCTCGTCGCAGGCGGCGAGGAGAGACTCGAGGTCGGGGTAGGGGCGGTGCGCGACCACGCGCCGGGCCCATCGGCGGCTGCCGCAGCAGGCGAGGACGATCGCTTCCGCCTCGTCGGCCGGGGCGCTGTTGAAGTGCTGGAGTCCCGGCTCCGCGCGACGCTGGGACGGTATGGCAGAAGGGGCGCCCGCGCCCCGTGTGTGGTGGAGTGTCGGCGGTCGCTTCGGGAGGCCGGCGTGGGAATCGCTGGACAGCGGGACTCCTCGAACGGGACAGCGGGGCGGCAGGGAAGGGAGAGAAGGGTGTGTCGTAACGCTATCGATGTGGACACGAAGGTGTCCGACGAATGCGCGAATTTCACCCGGACGGGAGAGTTTGGCCATAAGTAATGGACACAGAAGGGGGTGCTTCTACGGGGTTTCGCCACTTATGGGAGGTATCAGAACGATGTGGCTCTCTCGCAGGATCCGGCTCGCCGGTGTGTCGGCGGCCTCGGCCGCCGTCTTCTCGATGACGCTCGCCGGCTGTTCCGACGACGGCGCCGGTGAGTCCGGCAGCGCGCCCGACCGGGCCGGTACGACATCCGGGGCCGCCGCCCCCAGCCAGACGCCCAGCCCCACGCGCAGCTACGCGCTCTCCGAAGCGCCGGCCACGATCCCCTCCGTACGGAGCCACCAGGCCGCCCGCGGCCCCGGCTGGAGCAGGACCGCGGACAGCGGGGTCGTCGTCGCGAAGGGCAGCGAGGAGCTCTCCGACGAGGGCCGGCTGCTCGCCCAGGAGCTGAGGCTCACCTACCGGGGCGCCGTCGCCGCCGGGCCGGGCGACGTGGAACTGGCACTCGCCGGGAACGGCGCCGCCGAGTCGTACACGCTGACCACCAGCGGCGGGAAGGTCCGCATAGCCGGGCCGGACGAGGCCGGGGTCTTCTACGGCACCCGGACCCTGAAGCAGTCGGTGCGCTCCGGCGGCTCGATGCCCGAGGGCGTCGTACGCGACCGGCCCGACCGCCCCCAGCGCGGACTGAACCTCGACATCGCGCGCAAGCACTTCAGCGCCGGGTGGATCGAGGACCGGCTGCGTGAGATGGCCGACCTCAAGCTCAACCAGCTCGGGCTGCACTTCTCCGACGACCAGGCCTTCCGCATCGAGTCCGACTCGCACCCCGAGGTGGTCTCCGAGCAGCACCTCACCAAGGACGAGGTCCGCCGGATCCTGGCGCTCGCCGAGCGTCTCCACATCACCGTCGTCGGCGAGATCGACTCCCCGGGACACCTGGGCGCCGTGATGCGGGCGCACCCCCAGCTTCAGCTGCGCAACACGCAGGGCGTGCCGCGGCAGGGCGCCATTGACATCTCGAAGCCCGAATCGGCCCGCATCGTCGACGACCTGCTGCGTGAGTACACGGCGCTCTTCCCCGGGGCGTGGTTCCACGTCGGCGCCGACGAGTACCAGGCGCTCACCGTGAGCAACCCGCAGGCCTCCTACCCGCAGCTCGCGCAGGCCGCCCGCCAGAAGTACGGCGACGGCGCCACCATCCAGGACCTCGCGGAGGGCTGGCTGAACGACCGCGCCGCGGTCGTACGCGAGGCGAAGAAGACCCCCAAGGCGTGGAACGACGGCTTCTTCCGTGGTGGCGTGGTCACCGCCGACAAGGACATCGAGGTCGAGTACTGGACGGGCAAGGAGATCGGGGCCCGCCCGCCGCAGGAGTACCTGGCAGAGGGGCGCCGCGTGGTGAACCTCAACGACGAGTTCCTCTACTACGTGCTCGGTGAGCCCAACCAGTTCACCTACCCGACGGGCCGCCGCATCTACGAGCAGTGGACGCCGCTGGTGCTGCGAGGCACGGAGCCCGTACCGGAGAAGTACTCGGACCAGATCCTGGGCGGCCGCTTCGCGGTCTGGTGCGACCTGGCCAACTCCCAGACGCAGGACCAGGTCGCGGCCGGCATTCGCCGCCCGCTCCAGGCGACGGCCCAGAAGCTGTGGGACCCGCGGCAGCCGGCGCGGAGCTGGGAGTCCTTCGAGTCGCTGGCGCAGAAGCTGGGCTGACCAGCGCGGAC
>NZ_JBSGZJ010000044.1:0-28571 GCF_053610925.1 Streptomyces sp. NPDC054847
GTGCTTCCGTCCGCACCCGCCGGTGCGTGCTCCGCGTGCCGCGGTGCCACGCGGTCCGTCAGGCCTCGACGCTGTCCTTCTTCACGTCCTCCGCCGCCTCCCGCTCGGCCTGCTTCTTGGAGGCGATCAGGCTGGTGATGGTCGTGATGACGAGCACTCCGCAGATGACCGCCAGCGAGACCGGGATGGAGATCTCGGGGACGTGCACACCGCTCTCGTGCAGAGCGTGCAGCACCAGCTTCACGCCGATGAATCCGAGGATCACCGACAGGCCGTAGCTGAGGTGGACCAGCTTCCTGAGCAGTCCGCCGATGAGGAAGTACAGCTGCCGCAGACCCATCAGGGCGAAGGCGTTGGCCGTGAACACGATGTACGGGTCCTGGGTCAGACCGAAGATCGCGGGGATGGAGTCCAGCGCGAAGAGCACATCGGTGGTGCCGATGGCGAGCATGACGACCATCAGCGGCGTCAGGACGCGCTTCCCGTTGTTACGGATGAAGAGCTTGGTGCCGTGGTACTTGTCGGCGACGCCGAAGCGGTGCTCGATCGACTTGAGGAGCCTGTTCTCCTCGAACTCCTCCTCTTCCTCGTCCGACCGCGCCTCCTGGATGAGCTTCCAGGCGGTGTAGATCAGGAACGCGCCGAAGATGTAGAAGACCCAGGAGAAGCTGGCGATGATCGCCGCACCGGCCGCGATGAAGATGGCTCGCAGCACCAGGGCGATGAGCACACCGATCAGCAGCACCCGCTGCTGAAGATGCGACGGCACCGCGAACTTCGCCATGATCAGGACGAAGACGAAGAGGTTGTCGACACTCAGCGACTTCTCGGTGATGAAGCCCGCCAAGAACTCGCCCGACGCCTGGCTCTCACCGGCGAACAGCAGGCCGAGACCGAAGAGTGCGGCCAGCACGATCCAGACCACGGTCCAGATGCCGGCTTCCTTGATCGACACGTCGTGGGGCTTGCGCCCGATGAAGAAGTCGACCGCGATGAGGGCGCTGAGACCGAGAATGGTCAGCACCCAGATGGTCATTGAAACGTCCACTGCGCCTCCGGCGTCGTACGGCTACTGATCAGCGTCGTCGCTGCCGGAGGTCTCCTCCACCCGGGCCGTGCGCCACAGGCCGGCGCCCCGGGACCTCTCTGTCGGTCCGTATTGACGGGCACGCCGCGAGTCGGGAGTACTCCCCTCCGCGTAAAGAACCGTACATGAAAGGCCAAGGAAAGGTAAAGGCCGAGGCAAAGGAAGGGTCAAGTCACCAGGTCGGCGGCGCAGCCCGCCGCACGGTCAGCGGTTCCAGGACCTCCGGGCCTCCGTCACGCGGGTCAGCACCTGCCGCAGCACGTCACTGCCGTCCGGCACGGTCAGCGGCTCGTACGTCCACGCGTGCCGCACCCACGGGTCGGCGAGGTGGTCGTCGGGGACCGGTGTGACGCGCAGCAGCGAGCGCCACAGCGGATCGAGGACCGGACCGTAGGCCGTGGCGTCCTCCCGGTCCGCGACCATCATCAGATGGACGCCGACGGCCGGGCCCTCGTCGGCCAGATAACGAAGCTGGGTGACCGCCCGGTCGTCGAAACCGTGCGGGAAGTCGTTGACGATCAGCAGTTGCTCGCCGGTGTCGAGGCCAGGGGGGAGCGAGTCGGCTGCCCCGCCCCGCACCGCCATCGTCACCAGGTCGACCCGCTCAGTGAGCTTGGCGAGCACGGCGCCCACGCCCTGAGCGCCCGCGGCCGGCGGACCGGCGAGGGCCCCGGAGTCGACCAGCGGCGCCAGTGAGGCGGCGGCCGAGCCGGCCGGGTCGATGGCATGGACGGTGAACTCGCCGGGCGGGTACACGGCGAGCAGCCGGGCCGCGAGCGCGACCGCCGAGTCGAGCGCGAGCCGGCGCAGCTGCGCCTCGTCCAGCGCCATCGCGGCGTCCGAGCTCGAGCGGCCGCTGTCCACCCACAGGCCGCGCTCCAGCGGCAGCCGCACCAGGCACGGGATCCGCAGCTCGGGGCTCTCCGGCAGATGGAGATCGCCGAGGCGCAGCGCCATCGGAATCTCCATGGGGACGCGGTAGGCGTGCCAGCAGGGGTTGTCCCAGCGGGCGAACGCGGGCGGCAGCGCGGGCTCGACGACCGCGGACTCCGCGGCCAGCTGGGCGAGGTCACGGTCGAGGACCTGGCGGGCCTGGTCGGTCAGCTGCTCGCACTTGGCCCGTGCGGCGGCCCTCGCGGCGTCCCCGGTGCTGCCGATGCGGCTGCGCGGGTCGGACAGGACGCTGTCGAGCTCCTTGTCCATCCGGGACTCGGCGAACTCGACGGCGCTGCGGTACGCCGCGACGGCCCGGGCGAGGTCCTCGAACATGCCCCAGACCTGGTTGTAGAGCCGCTCCTCCATGGACCAGCCGCTCGCGTCGCCCGCCACCGGGGCGGGCGGCCGGCCGGGCTCCCCGGGCTGCGCCGCGGGGGCCGGCGGGGGCGGCGCCGACTGCCTGCGCGGATGGGCGTAGTTGATGGGGCCGCCGGGCATCTGCGGGGCGTCGGGCGTGGGTACCTGCGGTGGAGCGGAGTCGGCGGCGGGCTGGGGGGCGGTGAGGCCGCCGGTGAGCGTGGCGTCCGCGGGGGACGGCTGGTCCGGGCCGGACGCCGCTCCCGCGGCGTCGGCGGCCGTGTGCAGCCGGGCCGGCTCCGCGCGGTGCGCGCGTGGCGCGGCGGTCTCCTGTATGGCCGCCGCCGTCCGGTCGGCCTGGGCCATGCCCTGGTCCGCCAGCAGCTGGGCGAGCCCGCCCGCGTATCCCTGGCCCACCGCGCGGACCTTCCACGCACCCTGACGGCGATACAGCTCGACGGCGACGAGCGCGGTCTCGGTGTCCAGGCCGGTGATGGTGAAACTGGCCAGCTCGGAGCCGTCCTTGGCCATGACCGCCACGAAGGGCGCGGCGGTGACTCCGAAGCGGTCGGGGCCGCCCGTGCCCACGGGGAGCGCGAGCAGCACGTTGACCTGGTGCACCTCCGCGGGCACCGCGTCCAGGTCGACGGCGAACCGGGGGGACCGCTCGGCGCGTTCCGGCACCTCGACACCGGGCAGGCCGGTGGCGCCGGGACGGGCCACCCACTCCTCGCGCGCGGCCCCCCGCTCGTCGGAGCAGGTGGCGCAGGCGACGACCGGATGGCCGGCCGACACGCGGATCTCAAGTCGGCTGTCGGGCAAGGGGTGGTTCTGCCCCCGGACCAGCTCGGCCGTCATCGCTCTGTCCCCTCGGTGCGCTGCTGTTGCGGTTGGTACGCGGGCAGCTCCCGGCGGCCGGGCCTCCGGGAGCTGCGGTCCGACGGTGAATGCCGCCGGTTCCTACAGGTGCGGCAGGATCGCGGGCATCAGGTCCTGGAACGTACGGCCGTTGGCCGGGTTGCCGAGGGCCGTCATCTGCCAGCCGGCGCCGGCGCGGTGCACCTTCGCCATGATCTGCGCGGTGTACTGGCCACCGCCGTCGAGGGTGTACCGGGCCAACTCCTGGCCGTTGGTCTCGTCGACGATGCGGCAGAAGGCGTTCTGCACCTCCTGGAACGTCTGGCCGGTGAACGAGTTCACCGTGAAGACGATCTGGTCGATGTGGACCGGGACCCGCTGCAGGTCGACGAGAATCGCCTCGTCGTCACCGCCGGAACCGGCGCCGCCGACCAGGTTGTCACCGGTGTGCTTGACGGAGCCGTCGTCGCTGACGAGGTGGCGGAAGAAGACCACGTCCACCGGCTGCTTGTCGGCGAACAGCACCGCGGAGGCGTCCAGGTCGACCTCCCGGGTGCGCGAGCCGAACAGACCGCGGCGGGGCGCTGCCTGCCAGCCGAGGCCCATCCGCACCGCCGTGAGGGTGCCCCCGTCACTCTTCTGCAGGCTGATGGCCTGGCCCTTGGTCATGTTGACCGTCACGCGCTGTCCCCTTCTCGCGAATTGCCACCGCCCATGTGTGCGGTTGTTCAAGCACCCTACGCAGTCGCACCGACAGCGCGGCAAGGTCGCCGGTTTTTGTGTCGGTCTTGCAACACACCAGGTGTGTGCGCCCGTCACATCCCGCCCACCGGGCTCAGGCGAGCCCGGCCTCCTTCATCTGACGCAGCTCCTTCTTCAACTCGCCGACCTCGTCGCGCAGTCGGGCGGCGACCTCGAACTGCAGCTCCGCGGCGGCCGCGCGCATCCGGTCCGTCATCTCTTCGATGATCCCGGCCAGTTCGGCCGCGGGGCGGTCCGTGAGGATGTCGCCCTTGCGGCCCGCTCCGGCACCGAGGGACGGGACCGGCGCCTTGGCGGCCTTGCCCGGCTTTTCGGCCTTCGCCTGGCGGTAGCCGGTGCCCAGCAGTTCCTCGGTGTCGATCTCCTCGCGCGCGATGGTCGCGACGATGTCGTTGATCTTCTTGCGGAGCGGCTGCGGGTCGATGCCCTTCTCCGTGTTGTACGCGATCTGCTTCTCGCGGCGGCGGTTGGTCTCCTCGATGGCCTTCTCCATGGCCGGCGTGATCTTGTCCGCGTACATATGGACCTGGCCGGAGACGTTGCGCGCCGCGCGGCCGATGGTCTGGATCAGGGAGGTGCCGGAGCGCAGGAAGCCCTCCTTGTCGGCGTCGAGGATCGCGACCAGCGACACCTCCGGCAGGTCGAGACCCTCACGCAGGAGGTTGATGCCGACCAGGACGTCGTACTCGCCGGAGCGCAGCTCCCGCAGCAGCTCGACGCGGCGCAGCGTGTCGACGTCGCTGTGCAGATAGCGGACCTGGATGCCGAGCTCGAGGAAGTAGTCGGTGAGGTCCTCGGCCATCTTCTTGGTGAGTGTGGTGACCAGGACGCGCTCGTCCTTCTCCGTGCGCTCGCGGATCTCGTGCACGAGGTCGTCGATCTGGCCCTCGGTGGGCTTGACGACGACCTGCGGGTCGATGAGCCCGGTGGGGCGGATGATCTGCTCCACGAAGCCGTCGCCGCGGGACAGTTCGTAGGTGCCCGGTGTCGCCGACAGATACACGGTCTGGCCGATCCGCTCCGTGAACTCCTCCCACTTCAGCGGGCGGTTGTCGAGGGCGGACGGCAGCCGGAAGCCGTGGTCGACGAGTGTGCGCTTACGGGACGCGTCGCCCTCGTACATCGCGCCGATCTGCGGAACCGTGACGTGCGACTCGTCGATGACGAGGAGGAAGTCCTCGGGGAAGTAGTCGAGGAGGGTGTTCGGCGGGGACCCGGGCTCGCGGTCGTCGAAGTGCATCGAGTAGTTCTCGATGCCGGAGCAGGAGCCGATCTGGCGCATCATCTCGATGTCGTACGTGGTCCGCATGCGCAGCCGCTGGGACTCCAGCAGCTTGCCCTGCTTGTCGAGCTCGGCGAGGCGCTGTTCAAGCTCCGCCTCGATGCCGTTGACCGCCTTCTCCATACGCTCGGGGCCCGCCACGTAGTGGCTGGCGGGGAACACGTAGAGCGACCGGTCCTCGCTGAGGATCTCGCCGGTGAGCGGGTGCAGCGTGGACAGCGCCTCGATCTCGTCGCCGAACATCTCGATCCGGACAGCGAGCTCCTCGTAGACCGGGAAGATCTCGATGGTGTCGCCGCGCACCCGGAAGGTGCCGCGCTGGAAAGCCACGTCGTTGCGGGTGTACTGGATGTCGACGAAGCGGCGCAGCAGCTGGTCGCGGTCGACCTCGTCGCCGACGTTGAGCTGCACCATCCGGTCCACGTACTCCTGCGGGGTGCCGAGGCCGTAGATGCAGGAGACGGAGGCGACCACGACGACGTCGCGCCGGGTGAGGAGGGAATTGGTCGCGGAGTGGCGCAGCCGCTCGACCTCCTCGTTGATCGAGGAGTCCTTCTCGATGTAGGTGTCCGACTGCGGGACGTACGCCTCGGGCTGGTAGTAGTCGTAGTACGAGACGAAGTACTCCACCGCGTTGTTCGGCAGGAGCTCGCGGAACTCGTTCGCCAGCTGGGCGGCCAAGGTCTTGTTCGGTGCCATGACCAGGGTGGGCCGCTGAAGCTTCTCGATCATCCAGGCAGTGGTCGCCGATTTGCCCGTGCCCGTCGCTCCGAGCAGGACGACATCCTTCTCACCGGCACGGATGCGCCGCTCCAGCTCGGCGATGGCCGTCGGCTGGTCGCCGCTGGGCTGGAAGTGGCTGACGACCTCGAAAGGCGCCACCGTACGTTCGATCTTGGAAACGGGCCGCATGCAACAACCGTACGACCACCCACTGACAGTCGGGGCGTGAACGGTGGCGGACCGCCCGCCTCAGCGGCGGTCCGCTCCCCACGGGTCCCGCCCGGGCCCCCGTCCGGAGGTCCGGGCGAGGGGCCGCCGGACCCTCGGCGCGGGCAGGTCGGGGCGCAGCGCCCGGCCGTCGCCGCGCCCGGGCCGGTCGGGCCCGCCGGTCACGAGAAGCGGGTCGAACAGGACCGCGATGCCGGCGATCAGCAGGAACACGGCGGGGCCGACGAGCATCGGGGCGAGGAGTTCGGCCGGCGGGTCGCCGGCGACCGCGGCGTCCACCGCTTCGTGGACGTGGACGTTCACGGCGGCCATCCCGGTGTAGTGCATTCCGCTCACGGCGAGGCCCATGAGCAGGCTGGCGCCCAGGCTGACCATGAAGCCGTGGACGGACACCGCTGCCCAGAGCGCCGCGGTGGCCGCGACGACGGCGACCACGACGGACAGGGCGACCGTGAGGGTGTCGTACTCGATGCGTCCCGGCAGTCGTATGCCGTTCATGCCCAGGTAGTGCATGGAGGCCACTCCGAGTCCG
The DNA here is from genome assembly GCF_053610925.1 of Streptomyces sp. NPDC054847. Taxonomy (NCBI): domain Bacteria; kingdom Bacillati; phylum Actinomycetota; class Actinomycetes; order Kitasatosporales; family Streptomycetaceae; genus Streptomyces; species Streptomyces sp. NPDC054847. Next base: position 6,766 of record NZ_JBSGZJ010000044.1, read on the forward strand.
GTGATCGTCCCGCCGGTGACGAGGGACATCCGGGTCGCGCCGCGTTGGCCGACGATGAAGATCCCGACGCCCGCCATCACGATGCCCACGGCGAGGCTGGCGAAGGTCGTCGCCTTGTCATAGCCGATGGGGGCCTCTTCGACGGTGAAGCCCATCATCGCGATGAAATGCATGCTCCAGACGCCCGAGCCGATCGCCGTCGCGCCGAGCGCCAGCCAGCCCGGCCGGAACGATCCCTCCCCGCGGACGGACCTCGTCGTGCAGCGCAGTCCCAGTGCTCCTCCGAGGCATGCCATGAGGTAGGCCGCCACCGGGGTGACGAGGCCGTAGCCGAAACCGTCCACCGTGCCCTGCATCCCCTGCACCCTTCGTCCCGTGCGATCCCCGGCGCCCTACGATCCCCGCGATCTTGGATGGAACGTCTGGTTCTGGGCGAGCGTACGGCTCCCGGAACCGCACATGGAAGTACGGGCAGACGTCTTCACAGAGATTTGTCGACCCGGGCACCGCGTCCGCCCACTCGGCCCCACGCCCAAGGCCGCCCGGGGGCGGGCCCGGTCACCTTGTGGCCATACTTCGCCTGTGCCTCGTTGGCCGGGAGATGCCACTCTCGGCCCGTCCGTGATCCGACGACGTGAGGAAGAATCCGTGTACGCACGCCCCGTCGCTGTACTGGCCGCCACGACTCTGGGACTCACCGCGCTGGTGCTGCCCGGCACCGCGGCAGCAACCGAGCAGTCCGCCGTCGGCCATGAGGACACTCCGCGGGTGATCGCTCACCGCGGCGCGTCCGCCTACGCACCGGAGAACACCCTCGCGGCGATAGACCTCGCCGACGAGATGGGCTTCGCCTGGGTCGAGAATGACGTCCAGCGCACCGAGGACGGGGAGCTCGTCGTCATGCACGACGACTCACTCGCGAGGACCACCGACGTGGAGCAGCGCTTCCCCGACCGCGCGCCGTGGAAGGTGAAGGACTTCACCGCCGCGGAGATCGCCACCCTGGACGCGGGCAGCTGGCGCGGCGCCGAGTGGGCGGGCGCCCGGGTGCCAACACTGAAGCAGTACCTCGAACGCGTGGACGAGAACAACCAGAAGCTGCTCCTGGAGATCAAGAAGCCGGAGCTCTACCCCGGCATCGAGAGGGACACCCTGCGCGTGCTGGGCCAGGAGGGCTGGCTCGACCGGAGCCACGTGCGGAGCAGGCTCGTCATCCAGAGCTTCGGCGTGGACAGCGTCAGGGCGGTGCACCAGCAGCGCCCCGACGTCACGACCGGCTTCCTCGGCACCCCGGCGGTCGCCGACCTGCCCTCGTACGCGGCGTTCACCGACCAGATCAACCCCCCGCACGCCTCCCTCAGCGCCGAGTACGTCGCCGCGGTGCACGCTCTCAAGGGCGCGCACGGCAAGCGGCTGCGGGTCAGCACTTGGACCGTGAACGATGCCGCGGCCGCCACGCGCGTGGCCGGCTTCGGCGTGGACGGGATCATCACCAACAACCCCGACATCGTGCGGGACGCCGTCGGCTGACCGACGCCGCCCGGCCATCCGTGACCGTACGGCCGGCCGTGCAGGGCCCGACTGTCAGTGGCCCGCCGTACGGTGGTCGCATGAAGACCTTCGAGTGGGCCGTGACCGGCACGGACATCGGCCCACTGCTCCTCGCCGCGACCGACGAGGGCCTGGTGAGCGTGGCCTTCCACGCCGGGCCGGCGGTACGGGACCGGATGCCCGCGCAGCTGGCGGACCGCCTGGGGGCCGAGCCCGTCGAGGACCCGGCGGGTCGGCTCGCCGAGCCGATACGCCAGCTCCAGGCCTATTTCGCGGGCACACTGCGCACCTTCGACCTGCCGCTGGACTGGTCGCTCTCGGCCGGCTTCAACCGGCAGGTGCTGCGGGAACTGCTGGCCGGCGTGGGTTACGGCGCGGTCGTGGGATACGGGGAGCTCGCGGCCCGCGTCGGCCAGCCGGGCGCGGCACAGGCGGTGGGCGCGGCGATGGGCTCCAACCCGCTGCCGGTCGTCGTGCCGTGCCACCGGGTGGTCGAGACGGACGGCGGGCTCGGGGGCTTCGGCGGCGGGCTGGAGACCAAGCGGCAGCTGCTGGCCCTTGAGGGTGTGCTGCCGCAGCCGCTGTTCTGAGGGGGCGGAGGGCCCCTGACAAGGGCTGCTTCCCGGATCTCACGGGAAGGCCCGCCCCGCGATCCGTTCTGAGACACTGCGTCGGTGACCATGCCGCCCGACGCTCCTGACATACCCGAGGCTTCCAAGACCGCCGTGGCGGCGGAGGAACTGCCCGCGATACGCAGGCGCATCAACGCTGTGCTGATCGCCAGCCAGATCCTCGGCGGGCTCGGGGTCGCCACCGGTATCGCACTGGCCACGGTGCTCGCCCACGAGGTCAGCGGCACCGAGGCCCTGGCCGGGCTCGCCCCGACCGCCACCGTCGCCGGCACCGCGCTCCTTTCCGTGCCGTTGGCCGCCCTGATGACCGCGCGGGGCCGCCGGCCCGGACTGGTGCTGGCCTACCTCATCGGCGCGCTCGGCGCGGGAGTGGTCGTGGTCGCCGCGGTCCTCGGCCACTTCCCGCTCCTGCTGGTCGGGATGGCGGGCTTCGGAGCCGCGTCGTCAGCCAATCTGCAGGCCCGGTTCGCGGCCGCCGACCTGGCGGAGCCCGAGCGGCGCGGCCGGGCCATCTCCACCGTCGTATGGGCGACGACGATCGGAGCGGTGCTCGGACCCAACATCGCCTCACCGGCCGGCCGGAGCGTGTCGGGCCTCGGCATCCCGCCTGCCGCGGGTCCGTTCCTCTGGGCGGCGGGAGTGTTCCTCGTCTCCGCCGTCCTCGTACTCGTCCTCCTGCGTCCCGACCCGCTGCTCACGGCACGGGCGATGTCGTCGGCCGACCGCTCCCCCGAAGGCCGGTCGCTGAAGGCGGGGCTGCTCGCCGTGCGCGAGTCCCCCATGGCGCGGCTGGCGCTGGTGACCGTGGCCGTGTCGCACACCGCCATGGTGTCGATCATGTCGATGACCCCCGTCGCGCTCGGCCACCACGGGGCCGGCATCGAGCTGATCGGCCTGGTGATCAGCGGCCACATCGCGGGCATGTACGCCTTCTCGCCGGTGATGGGCCGGCTCGCCGACCGCGTCGGACGGCTCGCGGTGATCGGGCTGGCGGCGGGCCTGCTGTGCGCGGCCGCGGTGCTGGCCGGAACCGCCGGCGGCAACCACAAACAGACCGCGGCGGGGCTGTTCCTGCTCGGCCTCGGCTGGTCGGCGGGACTCGTCTCCGGTTCCACGCTGCTCACCGAGTCCGTCCCGCAGCCCACGAGGGCGGCGGTCCAGGGCCTGTCCGACCTTGCGATGAACACGGCGGCCGGCGTGGGCGGCGCGGCGGCGGGCCTGGTGGTGGCGCAGGCGGGGTACGGGTGGCTGAACGCGGTGGGCGTGGTGCTGTTGCTGCCGATGGCCGGACTGGCGGTACACAGGGCTTTGGCCCGGGCGTAGGGGCGTGGCGGCTGCCCGCGGCTTCCGGCCCGCCCCTGGCGGCGGGAGGGCCCCGGACGGGCTTGAGTTGCCCCAGCGCCCGTCACCGCACCGGCGTCGGGGAGGACGCCCGTGCCACGTGCAGACGGGGCCGGCCCGTGCCGTCGGCGGGGACCGTCCAGATGTCGGTGCCCCGCCCGTCCTCCCGCGGCAGCGCATACGCGATCGTGCCGTCGTCGAGCCACGCCGCCTGGTCGTCCACGCCGCGGGTCTCCGCCAGGGGATGCTCTCGCATGGTCTTCAGGTCGAGGACGTGGAGTCGCCACGGCCGGCCCCGGTCGCCGCCGCCGGTCTTCTTCTTGAAGGCGATCCGCCCGTTGTCCGGTGACAGCGAGGGACATTCGACGTTCTCGCGCAGCGCCCGCGCCGACCAGGTGCGCATGTCGCCCTCCACGAGATGGGTGCGTCCCTTGGACGAGACGGTCGCGTAGAAGCGGTTGTCGTCGCGGGCGAAGGTGACACCCCAGTAGTTGACGTCCGGCGCGTGGTAGCGGCGGCCGTCGAGGGTGAGGGGAATCTGTTCCATGTTCTTGATCAGGTAACCGGTGCGCAGGTCGAGGATGGAGGTACGCGTGGAGAAGGACGAGCCGGCGTACGAGTCCCCCACGGCGAACATCGTCCACGACAGCATGCGTCCGGACGCCGACACCCGTGCCCGGTCGGGGATTCCGGGCAGCGCGATGCGGCGGGTCTCGCGCAGCCGGCGGTCGAGGACGACCGCGTAGGCGCGTGGCGGCACGCCTGGGCGGCGCTGGAGACACAGGGCGGCGCCGCCCGCCGCGTGGAAGCGGTCGCAGGAGGGGCCGCCGGTCGTGCGGGGCGCGTCCGGTTCTTGCTCCGCCGCGGGCCGGTGGGCTATGCGGCCGTCCCCTTCCTGAGTGCTGCGGAAGTACAGCCGGGGGCCGGCGAGTTCGAAGGTCTCCTCCGCGGCGGCCGGTCGGTCGCCGCGGCCGGACGCGTTCACCGTGTACCCGACGGCGACGCCCGCCAGCACCACCGTGGCGAGCACGAGCGCGCCGATCCGCCGGCGGGAACCGGCCGTGGACGGGGACGGGGGTGGCTTCATGGCGACTGCCTTTCCTGTTCCGTACGGGGCAAAGCGGCCCGGGCGAGTACCAGGGCGGTGAACATCGCGGCCGCGGCCACGGCGAGCGCGGGCCTCGGGCCCCACAGCGTCCACGCCGCGCCGAATCCGGCGGCGGCGATCAGCCGGGCCACCGCCTGGCCGGTCTGGAGCAGCGCCAGGCCGCTCGCCCGCCGGGCGGCGGGCAGCAGGGGTCCGGCGAGCGCCATGAGCACGCCGTCGGTGGTCGCGTAGAAGGCGCCGACGAGAACCAGGACGAGGGTGAGGAGGGCCGTGCCGTTGATCGGCGTGAGCAGCAGCAGGTAGGCGGCGAGCAGGGCGCCGTGCCCGCACAGGAACGGGACCCGCCGGCCCACGCGGTCGGCGAGGCGGCCGGCCGGGACGGCGAGCAGCAGGTAGACGGCCGCGGCGCCGAGCGGCAACAGGGGGAACCAGACCACGCCCACGTCCAGCCTGCGTTGCAGCAGCAGGTAGACGAACGCGTCGCCGATGGTCGCCGCGCCGAGCAGCGCGGCGGCGGCGAGTATGCGGCGGAAGGCCGGACTTCTCAGCGGCTCGAGCACCGAACGGCGGGCGCGGGCGGGGCTCGCCGGGGTGGGTGCGGGTGGGGTGAAGTGCCCCGGTACCAGCAGGGCCAGCAGGACCACGCCCAGCAGCCCGATGCAGAAGCTGACGACGAACACCGCGTCGTAGGCGTCCGCGGTCGCCCACAGCAGACCGAACGCGGCGAGCGGGCCGAGCAGCGCTCCCGTCGTGTCCATGGCGCGGTGGACGCCGAAGGCCCGGCCCAGCGTCTCGGGCGGACCGCTGAGTGTGATCATCGCGTCGCGGGGGGCCGTCCTGATGCCCTTGCCGATCCGGTCGGCGGCCAGCGCGGCCGCGATGCCTCCGGTCGCGCCGCCCGCGAGCAGCAGACCGAGCCGGGAGAAGGCGGAGAGCGCGTAGCCGGCCCCGGCGACGCGTTTGTGCCGGCCGCCCCGGTCGGCGGCGTGGCCGCCGGCGAGCCGCACCAGGGCGGTCACGCCGTTGAACAGCCCGTCGAGAAAGCCGAACTGAAGGGGCGACAGGCCAAGTCCGAGGACGAAGTAGAGCGGCAGCACGGCGGTGACCATCTCGGAGGAGATGTCGGTGACGAGGCTGACCGCTCCGAGCGCGATCACGGTGCCGGGGACCCGCCGCGCCGCCCCGGGTGCTGCTCCCGGTGCGGGCGGCGTGTCAGGCCGGCCGGTGGTGGCCAGGTACATCGTCAGTGGCAGGTGTAGGTGGGGCTGGTGTCCTTGACGGAGCCGTCGGAGGCCACGTAGCTCCAGCGGTACGTCGTGTCGGTGAAGTCCAGTTTCAGCACGCCGTACGGGCCGCTGATGCGCTTCTGGCTGTTGGGCTGGACCTCCTCGATCGCGTAGGGCTCGGCGCCGCCCGTGCCGCCGACGATCTGGACGATGCCGTCGGCGGTGGCCCGGCCGGCCGGGTCCTGCGGCGCGAAGCGCTCGTAGTGGTGGTCGTGGCCGCCGAGGACGAGATCGGCCTTGGCCCGGTACAGGATGTCCCAGACGGGCCTGCCGACGGGGTCGTTGCCGTGTCCGCCGGAGCTGAAGAGCGGATGGTGCCAGTAGGCGGCGACGCACTTCTTGCTGTTGCGGGCGAGGTCGTCCTTGAGCCAGCTGATCTGGGCCGGGTCGTCGAAGGTGTTGGAGTCGAGGGCGACGAAGTGCCAATTGCCCTCGTCGTAGCTGTAGTAGGGCTTGCCCTGCGGGTAGGCGATGGCGCCGAAGTACTGCTTGTAGCCCACGAACTCGCCCGCCGGGTCGTACGACTCGTGGTTGCCGGGTACCGGCCGGGTCTTCGCCTTGAAGGCGCCCCAGGTCTTGTCGTAGTAGTTGCGGAAGTCGGAGAGACGGGCGTCGTCGTACTGGTTGTCGCCCATCGTCAGATAGAACCTCGGGTTGATCTGCTGGGCCCGGGCGGCGGTCTTCGGGTGGGCGCAGGAGCTCGACGACGCGGTGCACTGGGCGGCGATGTCGCCCGCCGCGACGACGGTGAACGCGCCGGTCGGCGGTTCGCCGCCGCCGACCGTGCCGTAGACGTCGACCTCCCAGAGCGAGTAGCCGTACTGGGTGCCGCGTGCGGTGCCGTGGACGCGCAGATAGCGGCCCTTGCCGGCGAGGCCGGTGAACTCGTCCGTGCCGCCGTCACCCGCGGTCTCCGTGGCGATGGGCGTCCAGGCGGCGCCGTCGGCGGACATCTCGATGCGGTACTGCCGGGCGTGGGCCACCTCCCAGTTGAGCGTGACTCGCGAGACGGTGGCGGCGCCGCCGAGGTCGACGCTGATCCACTGTGGGTCCCGGCCCTCGGCGGAGGCCCAGCGGGTTCCCGTGTTCCCGTCGAAGGCGTTGGAGGCGGCGAACGCGGAGCCTTCGAGGGACGAGGCGGTGGCGGTCCTGCCGCGCGAGATGAGGGTGTCAGCGGCGGCGGTGCCGCCGGTACCGGCGGCATCGGCCCGGCCGGGACGGGCGATGAGGACGGCGGCGATCAGCAGCAGTACGGCGGAGAGGGCGAGTACCGCGGTCCGGCGTGGTGGGGTGGAGGCGGTCAGGCGCATACCTGGCTCCCTGGACGGGGACGGCGAGAGCTGGACTCCTTGCGACGCGCCGCGCCCGGGCAGGGCTCGGCGTACAGCGGCCGGGTCAGAGCTCTCGCTGAGCGCGTCACGCCCACAGGGATCGGGCGCCGCGCCAAGCCGCTGCCGGGATGGTGACAAGCAGCCATGCCCCTGTCAATGGTTGTCAGTAAACTTTCCTTCCAATCAGCCCGATTCCCGTCCACCCGAGGTTTGCGCCCCGCTTCCCCGCGCCAGGGATGGGACATGCCGAAGACCGCAGCCATGGTGTCCGAAGAGGTCCGGGAAGCCCTCGATACCGGAGTGCCCGTCGTGGCCCTGGAGTCGACGATCATCGCGCACGGACTGCCGCGTCCCCGCAATCTGGCCGTCGCGACGGAGCTCGAGGCCCTCGTCCGCTCGGGCGGCGCCGTCCCCGCGACCATCGCCGTGCTCGACGGCAGAGCCCATGTCGGGCTCACCAAGGCCGAGTTGGAACGGGTCGCGGGCGACCCCGGGATGCGCAAGCTCGGCCATCGCGATCTCGCTCCCGCCGTCGCCATGGGGGCGAGCGGCGCGACGACCGTCTCCGCCACGGCGTTCCTCGCCGGCCTGGCCGGCGTCCGGGTCTTCGCGACCGGTGGCCTGGGCGGCGTGCACCGGGGCTGGACCGAGACCCAGGACGAATCGGCGGACCTGCGGCTGCTCGCCCAGGTGGGCATCACGGTGGTCTGTGCGGGCGTGAAGTCGATCCTGGACGTGCCGGCCACGCTGCAACGGCTGGAGACCCTGGGGGTGACCGTGATCGGTTACGGGACCGACCACTTCCCCGGCTTCTATCTGGCCTCCTCCGGCGAACCGGTCGACTGGACCGTCGACTCCCCTGAGGAGGTCGCCGCCGTGATGCGCGCCAAGGACGCCCTCGCCGAGCCGTACTCCTCGCTGATCGTGGCCAACCCCGTGCCGGTGGAGGAGCAGTTGGACCCTGCGCTGCACGACCGGGTGCTCGCGCGGGCGCTCGACGAGGCACGCGAAGAAGGCGTGACCGGGCAGGCCGTCACGCCCTTCCTCCTCGAGCGGCTGATGCGGTACACCGACGGCGCGTCCCTCGAGGCCAACCTGGCGGCCGTGCGCGGCAATGTCCGGCTCGCGGCACGGATCGCAGCGGCATACGCATGACCGGACTCCTCGTCGTGGGCGATGTCGTCACCGACGTCGTGGCCCGGCACAGCACGCCGCTCGCCCACGGCACGGACACCCCCGCCACGATCCGCATCGTGCCCGGCGGCGCCGGCTCGAACGTGGCGTGCTGGGCGGCGTACCGGGGCTGCCGCGATGTACGTCTGCTCGCCCGCGCGGGCGTCGCCGACCTGGAGTGGCACGCGGCACGGCTGCGCACGGCGGGCGTGCGGCCGCTGCTCGTGCCCGACGACGAGGTGCCGACCGCGACGGTCGTCGCGCTCGTCGACCGCACCGCGGAGCGGACGTTCCTCACGGACAGCGGAGCCGTACTACGGCTGTGCCCGGCCGACTGGTCGCCCGATCTGCTGGAGGGGGTCGGTCATCTGCATCTCTCCGGCTATCTGCTGTTCTCCGGTACCAGTCGTGCGACGGCGCTCGCGGCGATGGCCGCGGCGCGGAAGGCGGGCGTCACGGTGAGCGTCGATCCGGCCTCCGCCGGATTCATCCGCGAACGCGGCGTCGAGCGGCTGCTGTCGGACCTCGGCGGCGTGGACGTCCTGCTGCCGAACACGGACGAGGCGCGGCTGCTGACCGGTCTGCCCGACCCCGCCGACGCCGCCGTGAAACTCAGCCGGTCGGTCCCGCTGACCGTGGTGACATTGGGCGCAGGGGGCGCACTGGTGGCCGAGGCCGGCACGCTCACCGCCCGCCTCCCGTCCCGTGCCGCCCAGGTGCTGGACACCACGGGCGCCGGTGACGCCTTCACAGGGGCGTTCCTCGCCGCACGGCTGGCGGGTGCGGACGCCCGCACGGCCGCGGAGGAGGGCTGCCGGGCCGGTGCGGAGGCCGTGGCGCTGATCGGCGGCCGCCCCTGAGCCCGGCCGGTCGGCCGGGCCCGCCGTCGGCGGCGGGGTCAGGCGACAGCCGACCAGGCCGGATGCCGTGGATCGTCCGCCCGTACGAGGATGTCCGCCGCGTCACCGGGTCCGACCTCTCCCTCGTACCGGGCGTACGCCGGAAGCGTCCAGCGCTCGCCTTCTTCCGTGCGGCGTTCCAGCGCGGGCGGAGACAGCCTCAGATGCACGGTCAGGTCGAACGGGAACCAGTGACCGAGCAGAAAGGGACCGTGCAGCAACAGCACCCCGCCGGGCGGCAGTTCGACGTGCGCGCTGCGGGTCGCCCGGTCCGTCAGCGGGTCCCACAGATCGGGCAGGACCCTTCCGCTGCCGCCGGCTTCCAGCGGCCCGAAGACCTCGCGCCACAGCGCGCCCGTGTCGAACCACCCGTTGTAGTAGCTGTCGGGGTCCTCGCGACCGTACTCGTAACGGAGCGACGCGGGCCGCAGGAACCCGCCGGTGCCCACCACGACGACACCCCGCCCCCGCACCCGCAGCGCCTCGCCTACGAGCTCCGCGAGCTCGCCGGGACGTGACGCCGGGGCACCGTCCACACCGACGCGCAGCCAGGGGCTGCCGTCGGCGGCGGTCGTTCTCAGGACACGCTCGGCCAGGTTCTCGGCCAGCCGCTCCCAGGTGATCGGTTCGAGTCGCACACACCCATCCTCACCGACGGGGCCCGGCGCGCCGGCCGGCTATCCGGCCGCGCAGTCCGGCGCGTCCTCGTCCACCGAGAGCGGACTGCCCGCGGGCAGGAAGTACGTCACGTACAGGACGACCGGTTCGGTGCCGAGGTTGCGTCCGAGGTGGCGATGGCGGGCGCCCGCCGGTTCCAGGATCGCGCCGCCGGGACCGGTGACCTCGAGGGAGCAGTCGTCCAGTGTGCGGGTCAGCGTGCCCGACCGGACGACGGCGAGGACCTGGCCGGGGTGATGGTGCCACCCCGTCGTGCCGCCGGGGGCGATGGTGAGGGTGCGGACGACCACCTCCGTGCGTCCCTTGGCCGTGATCCTCAGCGAGTCGCCGGACGTGCCCTGGGCCAGGACCGTCCCCGAGACGCCGCTGCCGGGGGTCGCGTTCGCGGCGGACGGGACGACCGCCAGCGCCGCCATGCAGCCCGTCAGAACCAGCGCCGTACGTACGTCGAACCGCTTGCCCATCACCGTGAAGCCACGCATGGCCGGTCCCCTCCGAGTCATCGCTCCGGCAAACGCCTCAAGCTATCAAGTGGTTACCGGAAGTAGGGCGTCACCGAGGACTTGACGCGTCTCTCCACTGCGGTGATCTGATTCGCTCGTGCCCGGAGCCGGCGAACAGACCGGCGCTGAGCCACACACCCTCGCACGACATATCAAGTCCGGGAGCACCACATGTGGACAGCGCTCATCGCGGTCATCGGCACCTTGCTCGGGTCGGTGGCGACCCACTTCTTCCAGCGCCAGACCGCGGAACGCACCGCGGTCCTCGCGCGGGCGGAGCAGCTGCGCCAGGAACGGATCTCCGCGTACAGCGCCTTCGCCGGCGCGCTCGTCGACTACCGCCGCGGCCAGAACGACCGCTGGCACCGGGCGCTGGAGACGCCGGGCAGCACCGTCGCGGAGGAGGCCCGCATCGACTCGTACCGACTGCGTTCGAGCGCCCATCAGGCGTTGATCCGGGTCCAGTTGGTGTGTGACGACCCGCAGGCCCTGGCACTGGCGGCATCCGCGTTCGAGCTCACCAACTGTCTGCACGAGGCACCCGACGAAGCGGACCGCTCGCTCCGGTCCGAACAGGCACGGGAGACGCTGTCGGAGTTCATCGGCGCGGCGGCGCCCGGTGTGCGCTAGGACTTCCGTCCGGGTCCCGGCCTGCTCCGGACGGAACGCGTCAGGAGGGCACCGCCAGGGTACGGACGGGGCTGCCAGCGAGATAGGCGGCGATGTCCTCGACCGCCTCCCTGAAATACCCCTCGTAGTTGCGGCGGGTGACGTAGCCGAGGTGGGGCAGGCCGAGGAAGTTCGGGGCCGTGCGCAGCGGATGGCCGGCGGGCAGCGGTTCCTCCTCGAAGACGTCGGCGCCCGCCCCGGCGATCCAGCCCTCGCGCAGTGCCAGCACCAGGGCCTCCTGATCGACGATCGCGGCCCGTGAGGTGTTGACGAGGTAGGCGGTCCGCCGCATCCGCTTCAGTTCCCCGGCGCCGATCAGCCCCCGTGTGCGCTCGCCGAGTTGCAGGTGTACGGAGACGAAGTCGCCGGCCTCGAGCAGGTCCCCGAGCGACCCGGCCCGCCGGACGCCGTGTTCGGCGGCTCTCTCCTCGGTGAGGTTCTGGCTCCACGCCAGGACGTCCATGCCGAAGGCCCGGCCGACCGCGGCGACCTTCGCACCGATCTTTCCGAGGCCGAGAAGCGCGAGCGTACGACCGTGCAGGTCCGCTCCGACCGTGGACTGCCACGGGCCCCCCTCGCGCAGGGCGCCGCTCTCCGTGGCCACATGGCGTGCCAGTCCGAGGATGAGCGCCCACGTCAGTTCGGCGGGCGGCTCCGAATTGCTGGCGGTGCCGCACACGGTGACACCGTTGCGAGCCGCGGCTTCGAGGTCGATCGACGCGTTGCGCATCCCCGAGGTGATCAGGAGCCGCAGACGCGGCAGCCGGTCGAGAAGGGACGCGGGGAAGGGCGTCCGCTCGCGCATCACGACCAGGATCTCGCAGTCGCCGACCGCCGCGGCCACCTCTTCCTCCGAGCCGAAGTGCTCGCGGAGCGAGCGCACTTCGACGCTGCCCTCGAGTGATGACCAGTCGGCCATGGACAGCGCGACATCCTGATAGTCGTCGAGTACGGCACAGTTGAGCGTCATGGGATCGGAGCGTATCCGCCGGGTACCAACGGGACATGGACCTGGTGGTGATCCAGCCGCTCAAGGGCAGGCACTGCGCCGAGTGCCGCAGGGGCCCGCTGCCGATGCATCTTCTCGAGTCCGGCGTTCCGGTCTGTCTCGACTGCGCCGATCTCGGCCATCTCGTGTTTCTGCCCCGGGGCGACGCCGCGCTGACCCGGCGGGCGAGGGAGGCGAGTGCCCTGTGGGCGGTGGTGGTCCGTCACAACCGCCGCCGTGGCCGCTACGAGCGCCAAGGGCTGCTCGTCGAGGAGTCCGCGCTCGCCCGCGCGGAGTCGGCGTGCCTCGCCGACGCGGATGTCCGGCGCCGGCGCCGTGAGCGGGACGCTGCCCGCCGGGCAGCAGCGGACGTCCGCTTCGCCGCCGAACTGGCCGCGCGGATACGCAAGCTGTTCCCCGGCTGCCCCGAGGAGCGCGCCGCCGGGATCGCGGCCCACGCCTCCGCCCGGGGCAGCGGGCGTGTGGGCCGCACGGCAGCCGGCCGCTCCCTGGAGGAGGGAGCCGTCACGGCCGCCGTGCGCGCGTCCGTGCGGCACCTCGACACGGGCTACGACGCCCTCCTGATGGCGGGCGTGGCCCGCAAAGAGGCGCGCGCCCGGCTGGCCGGGGAGATCGATGCCGTGCTGGCGTCCTGGAGACGGCTCCCGGACGAGACGGGGCCCGCGCAGGACGCCGCGGAGCCTCAAAGGCCCCTGCCCCAGAAGCCGGATCCGGGGCCGCCCGGAATGGTCTCCGGGCCCCCCGCTCCGGGCAGGCCCTAGGACCCCTGGGAGGGGCGGAACCGGCGGTACAGCACAAGGCCGCCGAGGATCATCGTCGCGCCGGCGGGCACCGCGAACGCCAGTTCGTCGGATCCGGTGTGGGCGAGGGACGACCCGGCGGACTGCGGGGCGGGCGCCGGCGCCTCGGGCGCGGCCGGCTGCTCGGACTCCGTGGCCTTCGGCGGGGTGGTGGGCTTCTCCTCGGCCGGCGGCTCGGCGGAGTCGTTCACCGAGGTGTTGCCGGTGACGGGGTTGCCGATGCCGACGACGTTCACGGAGTTGCCGCTCACGTTGACTGGCACGTCGACGGGGAGCTGAACGCCGTTGCCGGACAGGACGCCGGGCGATCCGGCCGTCTCGCCGTCCGCGTGGGCGCCGCCGCCGTTGTGGGCGCCCGTGCCGCCGCCGTGCGAGCCGCCCTCGCCGCCGTTCTCGCTGCTGCCGCCCTTGCCGCCGTTCTCGCCGTGCGACTCGTTGACGCAGGAGTTCCCCGCCGCCGGGTTGAGCAGTCCGACGACGTTCACCGTGTTGCCGCACACATTCACCGGGACGTGGACGGGAAGCTGGACCCCGTTGCCGGAGAGCACGCCGGGCGAGCCGGCGGCGACGCCGTGCGCACCCGAGTCCGCCTGGGCGTAGCCGGTGGCCATGGCCAGCGCGCCGCCCGTGAGCATCACGGTCGCCAGGCCCTTTCGGTGAACCTGCCTCATGGTTGCCTGCCTTCAGAAGAGAAACCCGCGGGACACTCGCCCGCACCGGAATTAACGCCGTGCGGCCGCATCGGTTCTGCTGAACGAGGCATTCACCCCATCGGGTGTGCGAACTTTCGAAGGGCTCCACTCCTTCCGGCCCTACTGGCCGTCGTACTCCTGGATGCGCCGGCCCTGTCGCCGTTGCGTCAAAGCGGGCAGTTCACGGGCCAGTTCGGCGGTGATGGCGGGCACGTCGAGGGTGAGAAGACGGCGGTCGCGCATCAGCACCCTGCCGTCCACGACCGTCGTACGTACGTCCGAGGAGCGCGCGCTGTGCACCAGGGTCGCCGCGTGGTCGTGCAGGGGCTGCGTGTGCGGTCCGGTGAGGTCCACCAGGATCAGGTCCGCCCGCCTGCCCGGTGCCAGCGCCCCGATGCGGTCGTCGAGTCCCAGCGCCCGCGCGCTCTGTGCGGTGGCATGGTCGAGCGCCTGCCGTGCGGTCAGCCAGGCCGGGTCACGCTCCGTCGACTTCTGTACGAGCGCGGTGAGCGTCATGGACTCCCACACGTCGAGGGTGTTGTTGGAGGCGGCGCCGTCGGTGGCCAGCCCCACGGGAAGGCCGATCGACGCGAGCGCCCGGATCGGTGTCGTGTCCCAGCCGAATCTGAGGTAGCCGCGCGGCGCGGTGGCGACGGCGATCCGGCCCGTGGCGCGCCGCAGCACCGAGAGGTCCCCGTCCGTGATCCCGGTGCCGTGCGCGATGAGCAGATCGGTCTCCAGCAGCCCGGCCCGCTCCAGCACTTCGACGGGTGTGAGCCCGTGCCGTTCGACACTGCGGTCGGTCTGAGCCCTGTTCTCGGCCGCGTGCAGATGGACCATGAGCCCGTGGTCGCGGGCGAGCCGCGCGGTGGCGGCGAGGTCTTCGTCATCCACTGTGTACGGGGCGTGCGGCGCGAGGGACGTGGTGATCCGGCCGTCCGCCGCGCCGGCCGCGCGAAGGGCGAAGTCGAGGGAACGCTCGCGTCCCTCCGCGCCCTGGCTGGAGAAGTAGCCCCAGCCCAGGTTCGCCCGCATGCCGCTCCGGGTGACCGCGGCGGCGACCCGGTCCATGGCGAAGTAGTGGTCCGCGAAGGTGGTGACGCCGCCGCTGATCATCTCCGCGCAGGCCAGCAGGGCGCCCAGTTCGACGACCGTCTCCGTCAGGTTGGACTCGATGGGCCAGATCCAGTCGTTGAACCACTCCTCCACCGGCAGATCCTCCGCGATGCCGCGCAGCGCGACCATCGGCGTGTGGGTGTGGCAGTTGATCAGCCCGGGCATGGCCAACTGGCCCTTGGCGTCGATGCGTTCGGTGACGGGGAGGTCCGCGACGGCCGCGGCCTTTGTGACGGCGTCGATGACGCCGTCACGGACCACGACCGCCGCGTCGTCCACGAAGTCGATCCGGCCGTCCTCGTCGTGAACCATCACCGTGCACCCGGCGATCACGAGATCCGCCGCCGGTGGACGGTCCGCACGCTCCGCTGAAGTCATCCCGGTGCTCCTCTGTCGACGTCCAGGATCGGTCCGTCCCGTCCTACCCGGCTTCTCCGCCCGGCTCCCCGGCGCCGCCGGGAGCCTGCCCCGTGTGTCCCCTGCTCCGGCCGCCATCGCGGCGGTCCTCGTGCGGGTGGAATCCGGTCGAAGCCTGTGTCCGGCGGGCGAACGGGCCTGCTGGTGGCCACAGTGAGCTGCACCGGCGGCCGACCGGCCGCGGCTCCACGAAAGGATTTTGAACCGTGCCGACCTTCGTGCAGCGCCAGGACCAGAGGCAGCATCAGAACCGGACCCGGCGCACGCTGCTCGCCGTCGCCGGCGCGGCGGTCGCCGCTCTGACCGTCGGTGCACCGGCCGCGCAGGCGACGCTGGACGGAGGAGGGACCGCGAAGCCCCGTGCGACGGCAGCGGTGGCGGCGCGTGGTGAGGCGTACCTCGAGTCCCGGCTGTTCTTCGGCACGGAACGGCCGGACGGCGGACCTGACGTGACGGACGCGCAGTTCATGACGTTCGTCGACCGCAGCGTCACGCCCCACTTCCCCGACGGGCTGACGATCCAGGAGGGCCGCGGCCAGTGGCGGGACTCCAACGGCGTCATCGAGCGGGAGCGCTCGTACGAACTCATCCTGCTGTATCCGGCGGCCGAGGCCCGTACCCGCGACCCGCAGATCGAAAGGATCCGTGACGCGTATGTCGCCGCGTACGACCAGGACTCGGTCGCCAGGCTCGACGAACCGACACTGGCCGACTTCTGACGCCGTCCTCGGGCGACCCTCCGCCACGCGTCACTCGGCGTCCGTTGCGCCGTCACCTGCCCAACAGCGCGGCGAGCGCTCCGACCGGGTCGGTGTCGGGGGTTCCGCGCGGCCACCAGTCCTCGCGGTCGGGGTCCGACTCGTACCCGTACCAGAGGCCGTCACGGCCGAGCCTCAGCTGGAGCGAGCGGGTGGAGAGCTGGTTGCGCCAAGGCCTGAAGCCGGGGAAGTCCGCGGCGGCCAGGGCGGGGCGCGCCCGGTCGAAGGGGCCGGCGGGCGGATCCCACGGCTCCTCCAGCACGGAGAGGGCCGCCGGACCGCCCTGACGCCACGCGGCGACGGCGCGTGCCAGGTCGGTGGGCGTGCGGTCGGCCGCGGCGGCGAGGTCGCGGTAGAGGGCGCGGGTGGAGGCGGTCAGTCCGGAGCCGGGATGGGCGGCTGCCAGCCGGACGGCGTCCTGCCACCGGGTGAGCGCCGCGACGGGGTCGCGGCCGGTGGTGAGGAGGGTATGGGCGCGGGCGACCGCCTCGCAGGCCAGCAGGTCCAGGGCGAGCGGATCGGGGGCGCCCGGCGCGTGCGGGTAGGCCGGAGGGCGGCCCGCACGCCGCGGTGCCGGGAAGGGCGGCGGCAGGGGCGGCCGTGCGGTGCCGGGGGCGAGGGCCTCGCTCGCGGGCACGGTGGCCTGCGGGGCCGCGGCTGCGGCAGCGGTGTGCTCGGCCGCTGAACGGGCCGCGTTTCGGCGGGAGAGCGCCGCGAGGATCTCCCGTTCGCCCCGGCCGCGCATCAGGAACAGCACGAACGGGTCCTCGTCCAGCAGCCTCGCGGTCTGGTAGCAGAGCGCGGCGGCGTGCTTGCAGGGGTAGCCGTCGTCCGGGCAGGAGCAGTCGGGGATCAGGTCCCCGGGCGCCGGCAGCAGCTCGACGGCGGCCGCCAGCGTCTGGGGGACGTCCTTGTCGAGGAGCGCCGCGATGTGGTCGGGCCGTGCCGCCGCCGCGGCGAGGAAGTCGTCCCAGTCGTCGTCGGTGAGCGTACGCAGGCGAATCTCCGTGCGATACGGCCGGGGCCGGCTGCCCTGGACGTACGCCATGACCTTGCCGGGCGTCACCGTGATCGCGGCGACGTGGCCCCGGGCGGCGTAGGCACGGCCACGGACCAGACGGGCGGGGTCGAGGGCGGTGTCCTCGAGCGCCTCCACCCAGGCGTTGCCCCACCATGTCGTGGCCGCCTCGTCGCCTGCGAGCGGTTCCAACGGGGGAAACGTCCGGCGCTGGTCGTCGTGGAGGCTTCCGGCCGGTGCTCCCGGCCGGGAGCGGGGGCCACCGTGCGCGCGGGGGGTCATGATGGCCTCCGCAGGGAGACGAGGTCGGCCAGTTCGCGGTCGGTGAGCTCGGTCAGCGCCGCCTCTCCGGATCCCAGCACCGCGTCCGCCAGGGCGCGCTTGGAGGCGAGCATCTCCGCGATGCGGTCCTCGACCGTGCCCTCGGTGACGAGCCGGTGTACCTGCACGGGCTGCGTCTGGCCGATGCGGTAGGCGCGGTCGGTCGCCTGCTCCTCGACGGCCGGGTTCCACCAGCGGTCGTAGTGGATCACATGACCGGCCCTCGTGAGGTTCAGCCCGGTGCCCGCCGCCTTGAGCGACAGGATGAACACCGGCACCTCGCCCGACTGGAAGCGGTCGACCATGCGCTCGCGCTCGGCGATCGGCGTCCCGCCGTGGAGCAGCTGGCTCGGGATCGCGCGGGAGGTGAGGTGCGCGGAGAGCAGACGGGCCATGGAGACGTACTGCGTGAAGACGAGCACGGAGCCGTCCTCGGACAGGATCGTCTCGAGCAGCTCGTCGAGCAGCGCCAGCTTCCCCGAGCGGCCGGCCAGCCGGACGGACGGGCCACCACCGCCGGACCGGGGGTCTCGCCCGCTCAGGGATTCGGCCCCGGTGCCCCGGCCCGCGCCGGACTCCTTGAGGAACTGGGCGGGGTGGTTGCAGATCTGCTTGAGGGCCGTGAGCAGCTTCATCACCAGGCCGCGGCGCGCGATGCCCTCCGCGGCCTCGATCGCCGCCATCGTCTCCCGCACCACGGCCTCGTACAGGGACGCCTGCTCACGGGTGAGCGGCACCGGATGGTCCGACTCCGTCTTCGGCGGCAGCTCGGGCACGATGCCCGGGTCGGACTTCTTGCGGCGCAGCAGGAACGGGCGGACGAGCCGGGCGAGCCGCTCCACGGCGTCGTCGTCCTCACCGTTCTCCACGAGGCGGGCGTGGCGGGAGCGGAAGGCCTTGAGCGGGCCGAGGAGCCCCGGGGTCGTCCAGTCCAGCAGCGCCCACAGCTCGGAGAGGTTGTTCTCCACAGGAGTGCCGGTGAGGGCCACGCGGGCGGAGGTGGGGATAGTGCGCAGTGCCTTGGCGGTCGCGGAGAACGGGTTCTTCACGTGCTGGGCCTCGTCGGCCACGACCATCCCCCAGCTCCGGGAGCCGAGTTGCTCCGCGCTGCTGCGCATCGTGCCGTACGTGGTCAGGACGAAGCCGCCGTCCGGCATGTCGAGGGTGCGGCCGGCGCCGTGGAACCGCCGTACGGGCACGTCAGGGGCGAAGCGGGCGATCTCCCGCTGCCAGTTGCCGAGCAGTGACGCCGGGCAGACGACGAGTGTCGGCGCGGTGTGTGCCCGGCGCAGATGCAGGGCGATCACGGTGACGGTCTTGCCGAGTCCCATGTCGTCGGCGAGGCAGCCGCCGAGGCCGAGCGAGGTCATGAGGTCCAGCCAGGCCAGGCCCCGCAGCTGATAGTCCCGCAAGGTCGCGCGCAGGCCATCGGGCGCTTCTACAGGGGCTGTCGCGGCGGTGAGGCGGTCGCGGAGGGCGGCCAGCGCGCCCTGGGGCACGGCCTCCACCGTCTCCCCGTCGACCTCCGCCGTACCGGTCAGAGCCACCGCCAGCGCGTCGACCGGCTCCAGCAGGCCGAGCTCCCTCTTGCGTGCCTTGCGCACGAGATCGGGGTCGACGACGACCCACCGATCGCGCAGCCGCACGATCGGGCGGTGCGACTCGGCGAGCGCGTCCATCTCGCCCTCCGTCAGCGGATCTCCCTCGAGCGCCAGCTGCCAGTTGAAGGCGAGCAGTTGCTCGCTGTCGAAGAAGGGCGTGCCGTCGGTGGCGGAGCCGGGCGCGGAGCGCACGACGGCAGCGGCCGTGAGCGTGCGCGCGAGCTCTTTCGGCCAGTGCACGGCCACTCCCGCCGCGTCCAGGCGGGCGGCGCCCGGTCCGAGCAGCTCGTACAGCTCGTCCTCTGTCATCGGCAGCACGTCGGGCACGTCCCGCTCCAGCAGCCGGGCGAGCGGCTGCCAGGCACGGGCCGCGCGGCGCAGCGCCAGGACTGTGTCGATCCGGGCGCGCGGTCCGAAGTGCTCGTCGCCGGCCCCCGCCCAAAGCCTGGTCGCGTCCATGATGAGAGTGGGGTCGGCGAGGCTGTGCACCTGGACGACAGCCGCTGCCGCGTTGCGCTCGGCGCCGCCGTCCGGGGTGGTGTCGAAGAACTCGTAGGCGGACAGGTCCAGACGCAGGGAGACACGGACGCCCGCGTCCATGCCGGCCGCCGCCTCGGCGGCCCATTCGCGCGCCCCGGGCAGATGCTGCGGCGCGGCGGCCGCGAACGGCGCGCCCGCCGCGAACTCGGCGGCCGGCGTCCGCGGCAGGCTGTCGGCCACGGCATCGAACAAGGCACGCACCAGGGCCTCGGGCTCGGGCAGCCGCAGAGGCGGGGAGTCGTCGACGGGGACGGCGTGTGCCTCGTACGGCATGGCAGCGGCGATGGCTCGCAGCTGTGCGATGTCGTCGGCGTCCAGCGGCCCGGCGCGCCAGGCGTCGTGGTCGGACGGTGTCAGTCCCGGCAGCAGCCTGCCACGGGCGACGAGGTGCAGGGCATGCAGCACGGCCGCGCCCCAGCAGGCGGCGGCCGGGTGGGCGGCCGGGTCCCGCCGGGCGGCGATCAGAAGCGGGGCGGCGTCCGCGACGGTCATGACGACGGCGGGAACGGTGGCGCTGCGGACATCGGGGCCATCGGGCCCGTCAGGGTGGTCCGTGCCGACCGGACGGACGACCGTGATCTCGTCGTCCGCTCCGGGGAGGGCACGACCGTCCGGGTCCCAGAAGGCGACGCGGCCGTCTCGGGGTAGCGCGGCAGGAAGGAAGACGGCGGCGACGGCCCGGAATGGGGCCGTGCCCGTCCCCGTCACCGCCTTAGTGCCTGAGCCCATGACCGGGATCACCGCGTCCCTCCTCTCCCGTGAGTGCCGACTGCCGACTTCGCATGAACGACCTTACGGGCGGGGTCTGACACTGGAGGCTACGCGGTCGTGTGACCTGGCCTTTCTGTCCTAGGCGGCCCCGGCCCCGGGGCAGCCGCGGGATCCGTCCGCGCCGCGGCGGACTGCGTTGTGCCCCGGCACGAGCACGGACCTGGCCCCGACGCCGACGCGCCGCGCATGTAGAGCCGTGTCCGCCTCCGGCACGTCAGCACGTGACCGGACCCCGCCGCCAACCCGCCACGATGCGCCGCGAGTGCGGAGCTGCCGCCGCGGACGCGACGCGAGGCGGCCTCGGATCGTCACCTCTGATCAGGCGGGAGAAGCACGGCGCCGAGGAGCCGTCGCACGACGGTGCGCCGGCCGGTGCGGGGTCAGCAGACCGCGCCCGGTCACGGCACCATGGGCGGCACGTCGCCGACCCGTGAGGAATCGGTCCGTGAAGCGTCCTGCGCGGCGTCCTCGCCGCCTCCCGTCACCATCGGCGGCACTTCGTCGGCCGGCAGCGCACCGGGCGCTGCGGTGTCCTCACCGATTCCCGCCGCCATGGGCAGAACGGCTTCGGCAGCCGCGGCCTCCACCTCGGGCGAGGGCACAGGGCCCGCGCCGTCCACCTCGCCCTGCCGCCTGTGCGGGGCCTGTCGACCTGCATCGCCCGGTTCGCCCGGCTGCGGCGCGGCCCGCTCCAGGAAGCGCAGCAGCTCCACGGGGAACGGCAGCACCAGCGTGGAGTTCTTCTCAGCCGCCACCGCCACCACGGTCTGCAGCAGTCGCAGCTGGAGCGCCGCGGGCTGCTTGGACATCTCGCCCGCCGCCTGCGCGAGCTTCTTGGACGCTTGGAGTTCGGCGTCCGCGTTGATGACGCGGGCCCTCCGCTCGCGATCCGCCTCCGCCTGGCGTGCCATCGAGCGCTTCATGGTCTCCGGCAGCGACACGTCCTTGATCTCGACGCGGTCGATCTGGACGCCCCAGCCGACCGCCGGACTGTCGATCATCAGCTCGAGGCCCTGATTGAGCTTTTCGCGGTTGGAGAGCAGGTCGTCCAGGTCGCTCTTGCCGATGATGGAACGCAGCGAGGTCTGTGCCATCTGAGAGACGGCGAAGCGGTAGTCCTCGACCTCGATGACCGCGTTGGCCGCGTCGATCACGCGGAAGTACACGACCGCGTCGACGCGCACCGTGACGTTGTCCCGGGTGATGCCTTCCTGGGCCGGTACGGGCATGGTCACTATCTGCATGTTGACCTTGCGGATCCGGTCGACGGCCGGAACGATCATCGTGAATCCCGGGCGTCGCACCTCGCCGTGCAGACGTCCCAGACGGAAGACCACACCGCGCTCGTATTGTTTGACGATGCGCGCTGCGGCCATCGCATAAGCCACGAGCACCGTCGCCACTGCCACGCCGGCCACCGCCAGCTCCTCGATCATCGGGGCACCCCCTCGTCGTCCGGGGCGGTCATCGAATACCGGGATTATCAAATACCACGGTATGACCGTTATGCCCTGTCGGGCGATATCCACCCCTCACGCACATGGGGTCGCCCGCCACAACGCCGGACGCGGCCACATCCGGCGCCCCTGCGG
>NZ_JBSGZJ010000045.1:0-27962 GCF_053610925.1 Streptomyces sp. NPDC054847
GTCTCTGCGCCGGGGCCGGATCGCGTTCGGCGACGACTGGCGGCGCTGCTCATGCGGCACCGCGCCGCGAGCTTCGCGACGGTCGCCATCAGAATCCTGTTTCACAGCTTCACCGTTCCATTGCGTGCCGGGCCGGCAATACACATGTCCGCTCCCGTCGCCCGGCAGGGTGATTATCGCGATAAGACGTTTTCCCTCTGCCGCACCCCCGGAGGCCTGGAATGTCGAGAGGAATTGAGGCAATGCCCGAACGGCTTTCGACTTAGGCTGATGTTATGCGCGGGTGCCCTGCGTGTTCTCTTAGCGGTGCGGCCCGCGGTGCGCGACCATACGGACGCCGACACAGACTCGATCATCGGCGTCGTGCATGACGACGGGTCCTCGCCGGCCGCCGAGGCGCGTTCCGTGCGGGCGCGGTCAGGTGTTTCCGGCCGGCGGGCTGCATGGCGCGTCAGAGCGCGGGTCGCGATTCTCGACACCGGCAATGCAACGACGTCAAGAGCAATAAGCCAGCAGAAGGACCGATACAGGAAGAAGGACGGACGTGTCCGGCAGCGAAAGCGAGAACCCGGTAATCCCCTCCCCGACCCCCACGCCGACTCGTCCCAGGACGAACCGGGACTGGTGGCCGAATCAGCTGGATCTTCAGGTTCTCCACCAGCACTCGCCTCTGTCCAATCCGATGGGTGAGGACTTCGACTACGCAGCAGAGTTCGCGACCCTCGACGTCGACGCGCTGAAGCGGGACGTCTTCGAGGTGATGACGACGTCACAGGACTGGTGGCCCGCCGACTACGGCCACTACGGACCGCTCTTCATCCGGATGAGCTGGCACGCCGCGGGAACGTACCGCATCGCCGACGGCCGGGGCGGTGGCGGCAGCGGCGCCCAGCGCTTCGCCCCCCTCAACAGCTGGCCGGACAACGCGAGCCTCGACAAGGCGCGCCGTTTGCTCTGGCCTGTCAAACAGAAGTACGGCCGGAAGATCTCCTGGGCCGACCTTCTCGTTTTCGCCGGCAACTGTGCCATGGAATCCATGGGCTTCAAGACGTTCGGGTTCGGATTCGGGCGGCAGGACATCTGGGAACCCGAGGAGATCTTCTGGGGACCCGAGGACACCTGGCTCGGAGACGAGCGCTACAGCGGCGACAGGGAACTCACGGGTCCTTTCGGCGCCGTGCAGATGGGCCTGATCTACGTCAATCCGGAGGGGCCCAACGGCAACCCGGATCCGCTCGCCGCCGCCAGGGACGTTCGCGAGACCTTCGGCCGTATGGCGATGAACGACGAGGAGACGGCCGCTCTCATCATCGGCGGCCACACGTTCGGCAAATGCCATGGCGCGGTCGATCCCTCTTACATCGGTCCGGAGCCCGAGGCCGCCCCCGTCGAACAGCAAGGCATCGGCTGGCGGAACACCCACGGCAGCGGCAAGGGCGCGGACACGCTCACCAGCGGGCTCGAGGG
This sequence comes from Streptomyces sp. NPDC054847, assembly GCF_053610925.1. Lineage (NCBI taxonomy): Bacteria > Bacillati > Actinomycetota > Actinomycetes > Kitasatosporales > Streptomycetaceae > Streptomyces > Streptomyces sp. NPDC054847. Next base: position 1,468 of record NZ_JBSGZJ010000045.1, read on the forward strand.
CGCGTGGACCACGGAGCCGACGAAATGGGACAACGGATACCTGGACAATCTGTTCCGGTACGACTGGGAGCTGACGACGAGCCCCGCCGGTGCGAAGCAGTGGACCCCCAAGGATCCCTCGGCGCAGGGCACTGTGCCTGATGCCCATGATCCGTCGAAGAGGCACGCCCCCATGATGCTGACGACGGACCTCGCGCTGAAGCTGGACCCGGTCTACGGGCCGATCGTGAAGCGGTTCCACGAGAATCCGGACCAGCTCGCGGAAGCGTTCGCCAAGGCGTGGTACAAGCTGTTGCACCGCGACATGGGTCCCCTCACGCGTTATCTCGGCCCGTGGATTCCCGAGCCGCAGTTGTGGCAGGACCCCGTCCCCGAGGTCGATCACGAGCTGGTGTCCGAAGAGGACGTAGCCGCCCTCAAGCGCAAGGTCCTCGACTCGGGCCTGTCCGTGTCGCAGCTGGTCACCACCGCTTGGGCATCGGCGGCGAGCTTCCGCGGCACCGACAAGCGCGGCGGGGCCAACGGGGCACGCATTCGGCTCGCGCCGCAGAAGGACTGGGCGGTCAATGACGTGCCCGAAGTCGCCGAGGTGTTGCGGACCCTCGAGCAGATCCAGCAGGACTTCAACGGCTCACAGGCCGGCGGAACGAGGATCTCGCTCGCCGACCTGATCGTCCTGGGCGGGTGCGCGGCCGTCGAGCAGGCCGCCAAGGACGCCGGGCACGAGATCACGGTCCCCTTCGCACCGGGGCGCACGGACGCCACGCAGGAGCAGACCGACGTGGAGTCGTTCGCCGTGCTCGAACCGCCGGCAGACGGCTTCCGCAACTACCTCCGGGCGGGCGAGAAGTTGTCGCCGGAGACGCTCCTGCTCGACCGCGCCAACCTGCTGACCCTGACCGCTCCCGAGATGACGGTTCTGATCGGCGGCATGCGGGCCCTGAACACCGGTTTCAAGGGCTCCCCCCTCGGCGCTTTCACGCACCGGCCGGGAACGTTGACCAACGACTTCTTCGTCAACCTGCTCGACATGGGCACGGAGTGGAAGACGTCGACCTCTGCCGAGAACGTGTTCGAGGGCCGTGATCAGGCCACGGGTGAGGTCAAGTGGACGGCCACCGCCGTGGACCTCGTCTTCGGTTCGAACTCCCAGCTCCGAGCCATCTCGGAGGTCTACGCGTCCAAGGACGCGGGCGACAAGTTCGTGCGTGACTTCGTGGCCGCGTGGAACAAGGTCATGAACCTCGATCGGTTCGACCTCGCCTGAGCCCGATGTCCCGGCCGTCCGATCACCGGCCGGCCGGGACATCCACGGACGCCGGTCAGGACGGTGCGCGCAGTTCGCTCCGCCGGGCCGGCGTTTCTCGTCCTGGCCGCCGGCACGGGTGACGAGCCACCCGGTGCGCCGCACAAGATCTCCGAAATGGCATCCCGGCCCCTGCGTCCCGTTGCGACCAGGGCGAGGCGCCGCATCCTCGGCTCCGTTGTTCCACTTGGCCTCTTGACCTCTGTGACGCCAGCCACTACTTTGCGGTGGACGCCGACCCGTCACGACCGAAAGGAGGCGACCAGCAGATGTACACCAGCTCTGATCTTGGTCGCCTCGCCCACTGCACGGTCTGGATTCCGGGTCGAATCGCGCACGGCTGCTGACACGCCGTTCTGATGTGCCCTTCCGTGGCACATTCCGCGTTCCCCGCACCTTCCGGGTTTCCCTTCACCGCCTTCCGGCACGTCGCTGTTGCGTGCCGTTCTGCGCCCGCTTCTCTTACGTGGCGCATCTGAACACAGAAAGCTGCCTGAAATTGGCGAACATGATGAACCGATCCGTCGCGCACCGAAACGGTGGCCTGTCATGGTAGCGGCGCGGATCACGGTCAACGGTAAAGAAGCACCGATCTCCCCGGCCGCGCCCCACACGACGGCGCTTGATTTTCTGCGCGAGCGCGGCCTCACCGGCACCAAGGAGGGCTGCGCCGAGGGTGAATGCGGCGCCTGTTCCGTCCTGGTGGCCCGTCCTGGGGTGAACAAGCCCACCGACTGGGTGGCGGTCAACGCCTGCCTGGTCCCGGTCGCGGCGCTCGACGGTCAGGAGATCATCACCTCCGAAGGTCTCGCCACCGCCGGCGAACCCGGCACGCCGTCGACCCTGCACCCGGTGCAGGAGGAGATGGCGGTCCGCGGCGGTTCCCAATGCGGCTACTGCACACCGGGATTCGTGTGCAGCATGGCCGCCGAGTACTACCGACCCGACCGCTGCGCACACGCGGACCCGGACCCGGACTCTGCCGACGGCACCGGCCACGAGCACGGTCCGAACGGTTTCGATCTGCACGCGCTGAGCGGAAACCTGTGCCGCTGCACCGGCTATCGCCCGATCCGTGATGCCGCGTTCGCTGTCGGTACGCCCGACGACGACGACCCACTGGCGCAGCGACGCGAGCAGGCCCCGCCCGCACCGGTTGCCACCGAATACGCCCAGGGCGACAGCGCGTTCCTGCGGAAGAGCACGCTGGCGGAGACGCTGGAGCTGCTGCGCGAGCGGCCCGGCGCCGTGATGGTCGCCGGCTCCACCGACTGGGGTGTGGAGGTGAACATCCGTTCCCGCCGGGCGGATTGCGTCGTGGCCGTCGACCGGCTGCCCGAACTGCGGGCGCTGCGGGTCGAGTCCGACCACATCGAGATCGGGGCGGCGCTGACGCTCACCGAGATCGAACGCCGCCTCGACGGCGACGTCCCGCTGCTGGCCGAGCTGTTCCCGCAGTTCGCTTCACGTCTCATCCGCAATGGTGCGACCCTCGGCGGCAACCTGGGTACCGGCTCTCCCATCGGTGACAGCCCACCGGCGCTGCTCGCGCTGGAGGCGTCGCTGGTGCTCGCCGACGCCGACGGTGAGCGCGAGGTGCCGCTGGCGGACTACTTCACCGGCTACCGGCAGAGCGTGCGCCGTGCAGGTGAGCTGATCCGCGCGGTGCGCATCCCGCTGCCGCTGTCACCGGTCGTGGCCTTCCACAAGATCGCCAAGCGGCGCTTCGACGACATCTCCAGCGTGGCGGTCGCTTTCGCGCTCGACGTCGAGGACGGGATCGTCCGCAAGGCACGCATCGGCCTGGGCGGCGTGGCCGCCACCCCCATCCGGGCCCTCGACACCGAGGCTGCCCTGGAGGGCAGGCCGTGGACGGCGGAGACCGTCGAGGCCGCGGCCCGCGTGCTGCGGGGCGAGGGCACGCCGATGGACGACCATCGCGCCAGCGCCCTCTACCGTTCCGCGATGCTCGGCCAGAGCCTGCTGAAGCTGCACGCACAGACCCCTGAGGCGGTGTCGTCATGAGTCATCTGTCCGAGCGCCCCGAAAAGCCCGTGGTCGGCGTCCCGATGCCGCACGAGAGTGCCTCCCTGCACGTCACCGGCACCGCGCTCTACACCGACGACCTGGTCCAGCGCACCAAGGACGTGCTGCACGCCTACCCGGTCCAGGTCATGAAGGCCCACGGCCGGATCACCGCGCTGCGCACCGAGCCCGCGCTCGCCGTGCCCGGTGTGGTGCGCGTGCTGACCGGTGCCGACGTGCCCGGCGTCAACGACGCCGGCATGAAGCACGACGAGCCCCTGTTCCCCGACGAGGTCATGTTCTACGGCCACGCGGTGGCCTGGGTGCTGGGCGAGACCCTGGAGGCGGCCCGCCTCGGTGCGGCGGCCGTCGAGGTGGAACTCGACGAGAAGCCCGCCCTGGTCACGCTGCAGGACGCGATCGCGGCGGACAGCTACCACGGCGCCCGTCCCCTGATGGTGCACGGCGACGTCGACGCGGGCTTCGCCGACTCCGCCCACGTGTTCACCGGCGAGTTCCAGTTCGCCGGTCAGGAACACTTCTACCTCGAGACCCACGCGGCGCTGGCCCAGGTCGACGAGAACGGGCAGGTGTTCATCCAGAGCAGCACCCAGCACCCGTCGGAGACCCAGGAGATCGTCTCTCACGTGCTCGGCGTGCCCGCCCACGAGGTGACCGTCCAGTGCCTGCGGATGGGCGGCGGTTTCGGCGGCAAGGAGATGCAGCCGCACGGCTTCGCGGCCGTCGCCGCGCTCGGCGCCAAGCTGACCGGTCGGCCGGTCCGGTTCCGGCTCAACCGGACCCAGGACCTGACCATGTCCGGCAAGCGGCACGGGTTCCACGCCACGTGGAGGATCGGCTTCGACGCCGAAGGCCGTATCCAGGCCCTCGACGCCACCTTGATCGCGGACGGCGGCTGGAGCCTGGACCTGTCCGAGCCGGTCCTGGCCCGCGCTCTGTGCCACATCGACAACACCTACTGGATCCCCAACGCGCGCGTCGCCGGTCGCGTGGCCAGGACCAACACGGTCTCCAACACCGCCTTCCGCGGCTTCGGCGGACCGCAGGGCATGCTGGTGATCGAGGACATCCTGGGCCGCTGCGCGCCGAAGCTCGGCCTGGATCCGATGGAGCTGCGCGAGCGCAACTTCTACCGGCCGGGTCAGGGCCAGACGACCCCGTACGGACAGCCGGTCACCCAGCCCGAACGGATCTCCACCGTCTGGCGGCAGGTGCTGGACAACGCCGGCATCGCCGACCGCAGGCGCGAGATCGCCGCCTTCAACGCCGCGCATCCGCACACCAAGCGGGCCCTTGCGATCACCGGCATCAAGTTCGGCATCTCGTTCAACCTCACCGCCTTCAACCAGGGCGGCGCGCTGGTCCTGATCTACAAGGACGGCTCGGTCCTGATCAATCACGGCGGCACCGAGATGGGCCAGGGGCTGCACACCAAGATGATGCAGGTGGCCGCGACCACGCTGGGCATCCCGCTGCACAAGGTGCGCCTCGCCCCGACGCGTACCGACAAGGTGCCCAACACCTCGGCCACCGCCGCCAGTTCCGGTGCGGACCTCAACGGTGGGGCGATCAAGAACGCCTGTGAGCAGCTGCGCGAGCGGCTGCTGCAGGTGGCCGCCGGCCGACTGGGCGCCAACGCCTCGGACGTGCGCATCGTCGACGGCGTCGCGCGCGCCCTGGGCAGTGACGCGGAGCTGGCCTGGGACGACCTGGTGCACACCGCGTACTTCCAGCGGGTTCAGCTGTCGGCGGCCGGTTTCTACCGGACCGAGGGTCTGCACTGGGACGCGAAGTCGTTCCGGGGCTCGCCGTTCAAGTACTTCGCGTACGGCGCCGCGGCGACCGAGGTGGAGGTCGACGGCTTCACCGGTGCGTACCGCATCCGGCGGGTGGACATCGTGCACGATGTCGGCGACAGCCTGTCTCCGCTGATCGACATCGGTCAGGTCGAGGGTGGTTTCGTGCAGGGCGCGGGCTGGCTGACGCTCGAGGAGCTGCGCTGGGACACCAGCGACGGCCCGAACCGCGGACGACTCCTGACGCAGGCGGCGAGCACGTACAAGCTGCCGAGCTTCTCGGAGATGCCCGAGGAGTTCAACGTCACGCTTCTCACGAACGCGACCGAAGAGGGCGCGGTCTACGGCTCCAAGGCGGTGGGTGAGCCTCCGCTGATGCTGGCGTTCTCGGTCCGAGAGGCGTTGCGGCAGGCCGCCGCCGCGTTCGGGCCGAGCGGGGTCAGCGTCGAGTTGGCCTCGCCCGCGACCCCGGAGGCGGTGTACTGGGCGATCCAGGCGGCTCGCCAGGGCGACGCGTCCCTGAACGGGAACGTCCTCAACGGCAAGGTCCGGACCGCCACAGAAGCGCTGAGCGGTGCCTGACATGACGTGGGTCGCCGCGGTCGCGCGGTTGCGGGCCCGCCGGGAGTCCGGCGTGCTGGTGACCGTCGCGACCGTACGCGGCCATGCCCCCCGCGACGCCGGTGCGAAGCTCGTTGTGGGGCAGACCGAGACGTGGGGCTCGATCGGTGGCGGCAATGTCGAGGCCGTCGCGATCGACCGGGCCCGGGAGATGATGGCCGCGTCCAAGCCGGAGCCGGAGCTGATCGATTTCGCCCTGAACGACAAGGTGGTCAACCAGCACGGCGTGCAGTGCTGCGGCGGCACAGTCTCGGTGCTGCTCGAACCACTGCCGGTGGTAAGGGCGGTGGCGATCTTCGGCGTGGGGCACGTCGGATTGGAACTGGCGCGCATCCTGGCACGCCAGGACCTCGATCTCCATCTGATCGACAGTCGCTCCGACATGCTCACCAAGGAACGGCTCGACGTACTGGCGGACTCGATGGCGCAGGTGCACGTGCATCACACGCCGCTGCTGCCGGAGGAGGTCCTGGCGGAGTTGCCGCGCGGCACGCACATCCTGATCATGACCCATGATCACGCCGAGGACGCAGCTCTGTGCGACGCTGCCTTGCGCACGACCCATCTCGGCTCCATCGGGCTGATCGGGTCGGCGGCCAAGTGGGTGCGGTTCCGCAAGCGCCTCACCACCGAGGGCGGTCACGACGAGGCCACCATCGGTCGGATCAAGACCCCGATCGGGCTGGCCGACATCACCGGCAAGGAACCCGCGACCATCGCTGTGAGCGTCGCGGCCGATTTGCTCCGTACCTTCGAATCCGAGGCGAACTGACCCTCCGACCGGACCGGCAGGGGTGTCCCGCGCTTGTGCGAACGCGCGCATGCGGGGCACCCCTGCCGGCGTGACGACAGCCGTCACTCCAACTGTCCTCGGCCATACCGAGGCACGGGGTGGCTGACGCCGTCGACCGTGACCGGTACGAGCCGGGGCGTGCCGGTCTTTCACTGGGAGCGGCGGTGACGAGTGTTGCTGCGGGACATCTTCCGCCTGGGAACAGCCATCAAGGAGTCAACGCCCGCCGGCGTTACCGGCATAGGGCAGCAGGGCCATCTCCCGGGCGTTCTTGATGGCTGCGGCAAGCCGGCGCTGCTGCTGCGCGGTGACGCGGGTGACGCGGCGGCTGCGGATCTTGCCGCGGTCGGAGATGAACCTGCGCAGCAGGTCGGTGTCCTTGTAGTCGATGTAGGCGACTTCGGCCGCCTCGAGCGGGTTGGGGCGGGGCTTTGTGTGCTTGCGGGTTTCCGGGCGGCGGGCCATGCGTGTTGCTCCTTGGGCTGCTGGGAGTGCTCAGAAGGTCAGGCGGGACCGAGGAGCTGTTCGACGCCGCTCTCGGCCCGGTGCGCCATGAGGCTAGTATATGGGAACGATTTCCATTACCAATAAGTAGTGGATGCCGCAGAGAGAGGCAGGTACCACCCATGTCCGCCCACTGCCAACTGACCGGCGCGAAGCCGGGCTTCGGCAACACGATCTCCCATTCGCACCGGCGCACCTCGCGCCGCTTCGACCCGAACATCCAGCGCAAGCGCTACTGGCTCCCGAGCGAAGGGCGCAACGTCCGTCTGACCTTGAGCGCCAAGGCGATCAAGACGGTGGACGCGATCGGGATCGAGGCGGCCGTGGCACGGATCCGGGCGCGCGGAGGGAAGGTCTGATGGCGAAGAAGAGCAAGATCGCACAGAACGAGAAGCGCAAGGCGATCGTCGAGCGGTACGCCGCCCGGCGGGCCGAGCTCAAGGAGATCGTCCGCCGCCCCTCGTCGACCCAGGACGAACGCCTGACCGCGCTGGCGGAGTTGCGCCGGCAGCCGCGCAACGCAAGCGCCACCCGCGTGCGCAACCGCGACAGCGTGGACGGCCGCCCCCGCGGCTACCTGCGCAAGTTCGGTCTCTCCAGGGTCCGCACCCGGCAACAGGCGCACGCCGGCTTCTTGCCCGGCGTGACCAAGTCGTCCTGGTGACGGAACTCGCCTGACGCCAAGGCCCCGGAGTCCTGCCGTCGTACGCGCCGGCGGGCGCCTTCCTCTCAGCGCGGTCCGTCGCATCCGGCATGCCGACGGGCCGCGCCGAGCGCTCCGTCGGACCAGCGGTCGGCACTTCGGGCAGGCGGTGACGCTGTCTGGCGGGCGCAGAGACGCCCACGTTCTCCACGGGGTTCCGAGCCGGTGACCCCGGGGCCCTTGTCCGGAAACTATGAATGGTGGTTCACTTCTTCCATGGCCTACCGCAAGACCCCGGCCGAGATCCGCCGGCTCGAGGCGGCCCGGGAACACCTCGTCGCCCGTGCCACCGACGTCGTCGCCGACGCGGGCTGGGCGCACGCCTCCGTGTCGGCGGTCGCCGAGGCGGCCGGCATCTCGGCCGGCTCGGTCTACCAGCACTTCCCGTCCAAGGCGGCGCTCGCCGTCGAGGTTTTCCGGCGCGCCGCGGGGCGGGAGGTCGAGGTCCTCGGCGAGGTTCTGCACGCCTCCGGGACCCCGGTCGAACGACTCGTCGCCGGTGTCCGGATGTTCGCCCGCCGTGCCCTGGAGAACCGTGGGCTTGCCTACGCCCTGCTCGCCGCCCCGGCCGAGCCGGCGGTCGGCGCCGAACGCCTCGACTTCCGCCTCCGCTACCGCGCCCTGTTCGCCGAAGTCGTCCGCGAGGGCATGGCGGACGGGCTCCTGCCACCGCAGAACGCGGAGATCACGGCCGCCGCCCTCACGGGCGCGATCGGTGAGGTCCTGGTCGCGCCGCTGGGCACGCCGGAGGAGGACGACACCGACGGGCTCCTCGCCGAACTCACCGCCATGGCTCTGCGCTGCGCGGGCGCCGCCCCCGCGGCGCCGCGACCGTGACCAGACCCACCGCCCGGGAGGGAAATCCCATGACCGCACCCGCCGCACCCCGCAGCAATCCGACGGCAGCCACGCACGAGGTGACCAACCAGCCCCCACCGCTGACCGGTCACGACGTCGCCGACGACCCGGTGCTGATCGAGGGCGTGCGCCGCGAAGGCGCAGCGTGGCATCTCGACGACCTGCACCGCTTCGGGCGGCTCGTCGGCAGCGAGGAGGCCCAGCTCTGGGCGGACCAGGCCAATCGCATCGAGCCCGTGCTCCGTACCCATGACCGCTACGGCAACCGCATCGACGAGGTCGAGTTCCACCCCGCGTACCACTCGCTGATGGACGTTTCCGTGGGCGCGGGCCTTGCCGGGGCGGCCTGGGCCGACGACCGCCCGGGCGCCCACGTGGCACGTGCCGCGAGCTTCATGCTCGCGAGCACCGTGGAGCAGGGGCACCTGTGCCCGGTCTCCATGACGTACGCCGTGGTCCCGGCCCTGCGCCACGCGCCCGACCTCGCCAAGGTGTACGAACCGCTGCTCACCAGCCGCGTCTACGACCCGGGGCTGCGCACACCCGCCGGGAAGCGCGGCCTGCTCGCCGGCATGGGGATGACGGAGAAGCAGGGCGGCACCGATGTCCGCGCCAACACCACCACCGCCACGGAAGAGGACGACGGCACCTGGCGGTTGCGCGGACACAAGTGGTTCACCAGCGCGCCCATGAACGACCTCTTCCTGGTGCTCGCTCAGGCCCCCGGTGGTCTGTCCTGCTTCCTGGTGCCGCGCGTGCTGCCCGACGGCAGCCGCAACACCTTCCGTATCCAGCGCCTGAAGGACAAGCTCGGCAACCGCTCCAACGCCAGCAGCGAACCGGAGTTCGACGACACGGTGGCCTGGCTCGTGGGCGCCGAGGGCAAGGGCGTGCGCACGATCATCGACATGGTCACCATGACCCGCCTCGACTGCGTGCTCGGCTCCGCCGCCGGCATCCGTGCCGCGCTCGCCCAGGCCGCGCACCATGTGCGCCACCGGGCGGTATTCGGGGCCAAACTGATCGACCAGCCGCTGATGCGCAACGTCATCGCCGACCTGAGCCTCGAGTCGGAGGCCGCCACCACCCTCGCTCTGCGCCTGGCCGGCGCCGCCGACCGGGCACAGCGCAGCGACGCACAGGAGCGTGCCTTCCTGAGGCTCGCGACCGCTGTCGGCAAGTACTGGGTGTGCAAGCGCCAGCCCGTCGCCGTCGCCGAGGCGCTGGAATGCCTCGGCGGGAACGGCTACGACGAGGCGTCCGGTATGCCGCGCCTGTACCGGGAGGCCCCGCTGAACGGCATCTGGGAGGGCTCGGGCAACGTCAATGCCCTCGACATGCTGCGCGCCCTCACCCGCGAGCCCGACTCCCTCGACGCCTTCCGCACCGAGGTAGAGGCCGCCACGGGCGCCGACAGCCGCCTGGACGCGGCCTGGCGCGAGCTGCAGGGCGAACTCGTCCTCACCGAGGACGCTCCGCTGCGGGCCCGTCGCCTCATCGAGCGCGCTGCCCTGGTGCTGCAGGGCTCCCTTCTCGTCCGCCACGCCCCGGCGGCCGTCGCGGACGCGTTCTGCGCGTCTCGCCTCGCAGGGGACCAGGGCCTGGCCTTCGGCACGCTGCCTGCCGGGACCGACTTCGCTGCCCTGCTGGAGCGGCTCCCGCGTTGAGGGCCTTCCTGACCGGGCGATCCCGCCGATGCCGCTGCGCGACTGCCCCTGGACGTCCGCAGCGGCACGAGCGGTGAACCGCCCCCGCCGGCGCTTCGCCGCGCGGCGGGCGGGTGCCGCTCGGAGGAACGGCCAGCTCCGGACGCACCGGCCAGGCGCCGCCCCGCTCCGCCTCGTTGCACCGTGGCCTCCCTCCCGGACGACGCGAGCGGTCGACGCCGACACTCAGTGCCACCCTCCCCCGGTCCCCGTGCCGGTACGAGCGGGTGGGCCCCCGTCCGTGGGGCGGGCAGCGCTTCCCTGTCCTGATCGAACTGCCGACAGCGCCGCCGTGGCCACGTATCGCTCAGCGACCGGTCTCGATGACGCGCTGGACGGCGAGGAGGGCGACGTCGTCCACGCGCCGCGGGGCCTCTCTGCGGGCGAGGAAGTCCACGAGTTCCGCGAGTTCGGGGTCTTTCCCCCTTCGGTTCCGCCATCGTTGGATGTCGTCGATCATGTTGTGCACGCATACATCGATGTCGGTGTCGCGGCGCTCCACGAGTCCGTCGGTGAACAGCACAAGGGCGTCCTCGGGATCCATGCGCGTCGCGGTGGTCGGGAAGTGCGCATCAGGGTCGACGCCGAGCGGGGGTCCTCCCTCCAGTACGACCTCGCTCCCGCCCGAACGGTGCAGACGCAAGGGGTGGAGGTGCCCCGCCCTCGATCCCAGCAGTGTGCCGTCCTCCGGGTCGAGCACCATGTAGGTGCACGTCGCGAATCGGTCGGTGTCCAAGTCGCTGAGCACGCGGTTGACGTGGGCGAGCAGCGCCCCGGGCGGAAGCCCTGCCTCCGCGCAGGCCCTCAGCGCGACACGCAATTGCCCCATGACGGCGGACGCATGGGCGTCGTGGCCCTGGACGTCACCCACCACGAGAGCCGCCGTCCCGTCCTTGAGCGAGAGGACGTCGTACCAGTCACCGCCGATCTGCATACCCTGCGTGCCGGGAAGGTAACGGGAACACACCTTGAGCGAGGGCAGGGTCGGCAGATGCCGGGGCAGCATCGCTTCCTGGAGGTCGGTGGCACGCTGATGCTCCGTATCGAAGAGGCGTGCGCGGTCGAGGCTCTGGGCGAGCATGGCGGCGACGGCGGTGTAGAACGTCCGCTCGTCGGCATCGAACCGTCGAGGTCCGGCGAAGGAGATGAGGCAGGCGCCCGCGACACGGTCCGCATGGCCGAGCGACAGAACGACCCACGACCGGGGAAGCACCTCGCCGGTGGTGGCCAGGTCGGTCAGTTCAGGGCCTTCGTGACGGCTGATGTCCTCGATGAACAGCGGCTGTTCCTGCACCGCGGCGAAGGTCATGACCGCGTGGGCGGGAACGCGAAGATGCGACAGCGCCGGGGCGATCTCGGTTTCTCCGACGATGGTCAACTGCCCGGCCTCGGCGAGGCCGACGATCAGGTTCTCCGCCCCCAGGGCCGGGCGTGCCACGTTGGTCATGACGTGGGCGACGTCCGGCACGGTGAGTGCCTGCGACAGCGCCCGCGTGAGGGTGAAGAGGAACGAGCCCCGGGAGCTCTCCACCGACACGGGCTCGTGCGGCAAGGGATCGGTCGCGGTGGCCGTCGCAACCACCAGGCCAAGAGCGCGCGTGGGTCGGCCGGAGTCGTCCACGACCACACGTCCGAACTCCGCCACAGGATGCACGCTGCCGTCGGCGTGCAGGACGCGGTAGGTCAGGTGGTAGCGGCCGGCGTCTTCCGTCACTCCGTGTTCCCCCGCGCCGACGGCCTCCTCCGTCACCCGGGCGATCGCCGCCTGGATCACGGGTACGTCGTCCGGATGCAGCAGCGCGAAGAACGTCTCCCCCTTGCCGTCGAACGTCGTGGGATCCACTCCGTAGATGGCGCACGTCCGATCGTCCCAGTACACATGGTCGACCGAGAAGTCCCACGCGAAAGCGCCTGCCCGCGCCGCCCGCGCGGCACCGTCGAGCACGCCCTTCCCGCCACGCCCGAAAAGCACGAGGGCGCAGCAATCCGCCACTCCTTCGAGGGCCTCGGGGTCGTTCGCCCATTCGGGGGCATCGGCGCCGTCGTCGAGGGACACGGCCAAGGCGCCGTACGTCTCTCCATCGGCCGACAGCGGCACCAGGTGGGTCCGGGGGCCGGGGCCGTTCAGGACGGTGGGCCGTCCGGTACGGACCACACGCCGCACAGCGCGGAGTACGCGGCTGTCATCGATCGCGCCGTCCGGAACGGCCTGCAGGCCCGTCCCGACCGACAAGTACAGAGCTGTGCGCCCCGCGGGCAGGCTCCGGCCTCCGTCTCCCGAGGCCGTCAGAGCGTCCAGGAGCGAGTTCGGGTCGTACGCACGCAGCGCCCGCGCGAGCAGGCGCGCGACTCCCGCAGGTCCACCCATGGGCGCGCCACACCCTTCATGTGGGGTAATGAACCGACTCGGTCCAGCATCCCCCAATTCTGTGGATCGTGTGTTGTCGAAGGCGGACCAAGGACGACGGCGGACCTCCGCCCGGGTGCGGCGTTCGACGCTCGCCGGTCCGCCGTGCCCCGCAGGCTCGGCGTAGCGCACCGCCTCGCCGACCGAGGCGCCCAGCAGCTCGCTGCCGTCGTCACCGCCCGTACCGCGCTGAAGCGCTTCCCGGTCCGGACGATCGCCTCCACGTGGCGGCCTGTCGGACACGCGGCGACACTGAGAAAAGTCAGCGCCCGAAGGCAGGTGGGGCCATGAACACCGTTGAAGAGACGATCGAAGTCGCGGTACCGGTGAGTACGGCGTACAACCAGTGGTCGCAGTTCAAGAGCTTCCCGCGGTTCATGTCCGCGGTGCGGAAGGTCGAGCAGGTCCGCCCCAATCTCACCCGCTGGGTGATCAGGTTCGGTCCCCTGCGGCACGAGTTCGACGCCGAGATCGTGGAACAGGTGCCCGACTCCCTGGTGGCGTGGCGGAGCCTGGGCAGACGTTCCGGCCACCGCGGAGAAGTGTCGTTCCGTGCGACGGCATCGGACCGTACCGCGGTCTCGGTACGCATGAGCGTCACACCGCACGGAGTCACGGGCCGCCTTGTCCATGCCTCCGGGTTCACTCGTCGTGTGGTCCGCGCCGAGCTCGGTAACTTCAAGGAGTTCATCGAGGGTGTGGGACAGGAGGGCGGGGCCTGGCGGGGGGTCATCCGAGGCGGCCATGTGGAGCACTGGGAGGCGGAGCCGCCCAGAAGCCGGGTCCCTCACTGGCCGGTCGGCTGAGCCGCCCACTCGAGAGCAAGAGAGCGAGAAACACCCCGATGAAGAAGCCACCGAGCCAAGAGCCGGACGAACACCTCACCGTCACCCCGCCCAAGACGTGGGCGGCGGGGGTGCCGGCAGTGACCCACGCTCTGGAGTACTCCCTCGAGGAGACGTCGGCCCGGCGAACCGGAGTGACGCTGCTGACCATGAACCAGGTGGACGGGATCGACTGCCCCGGCTGCGCCTGGGCCGACCCGTCCCCCGGCCACAGGCACCGCAACGAGTACTGCGAGAACGGCGCCAAGCACATCAACGACGAGGCGACGTCACGGCGCATCACGGCCGACTTCTTCCGCAGGCACCCGGTCTCCGAACTGGGCCGACGGTCCGATCTCTGGCTCAACCAGCAGGGCAGGCTCACCGAGCCGATGGTCAAGCGCCCCGACTCGGACCACTACGAACCGATCAGCTGGCACGACGCCCTGGGGCTGCTGGCCGACGAGTTGAAGGCGCTGGACTCGCCCGACGAGGCGGTCTTCTACACGTCGGGCAGGGTCAGCAACGAGGCGGCGTTCGTCCTGCAGCTCTTCGCCAGGGCCTTCGGCACCAACAACCTGCCCGACTGCAGCAACATGTGCCATGAGTCCAGCGGCTTCGCTCTGCACGAGACCCTGGGCACCGGCAAGGGAACGGTGAGCCTGGAGGACATCCACCACGCCGAGCTGATCTTCCTGGTCGGGCAGAACCCCGGCTCCAACCATCCTCGGCAACTCTCCGCGCTGGAGCAGGCCAAGCTCAACGGCGCCCGAATCATCGCGGTGAACCCCCTGCCGGAGGCAGGACTGCTGCGGTTCAAGAACCCGCAGAAGGTTCGCGGGGTGATCGGGCACGGTGTCCAGATCGCCGACCGGTTCCTTCACATCCGAAGCGGTGGCGACCTCGCGCTCTTCCAGGGGCTGAACCGGCTCTTGATGGAGGCGGAGGACGCCCGGCCGGGAACCGTGCTCGACCAGGACTTCATCCGCTCCAACACCAGCGGCTTCGAAGAGTTCGCCCACCACGCCCGCACCATCGCCTGGGACGACATCCTCACCGCGACCGGACTGACCCGAGAAGAGATCGAGAACGTCCGGGACGAGGTACTGCGCAGCGAACGCGTCATTGTCTGCTGGGCCATGGGCCTGACCCAGCAGAGGCACGCCGTCCCCACCATCAGGGAGATCGTCAACTTCCTGCTGCTGCGGGGGAACCTCGGCAGGACCGGAGCCGGGGCCTGCCCGGTGCGTGGGCACAGCAACGTCCAGGGCGACCGCACGATGGGCATCTGGGAGCGGATGCCCGACGCCTTCCTCGACTCGCTGCAACAGGAGTTCGGCTTCGAGCCGCCTCGCGCCCACGGGCTCGATACGGTGAACTCGATCAAGGCCATGCGGGAAGGCCGTATCAAGGTCTTCCTCGGCGTCGCCGGCAACTTCGTCCGGGCAGCTCCGGACAGTGACGTCACGGAGGACGCGATGCGGCGATGCAGCCTCACCGCGCACATCTCCACCAAGCTCAACCGGTCACACACCGTCTGCGGTCGGACCGCGCTCATCCTGCCGACCCTGGGCCGCACAGAAGTGGACGTCCAGGCAACGGGCGAGCAGTTCGTCACCGTGGAGAACTCGATGAGCGAGGTGCACACCTCCCGCGGGCGCCTGGCACCGGCCTCCAAGATCCTGCTCAGCGAGGTCGCCATCCTGTGCCGGCTCGCCGGCCGGACCCTTGACGGCAGGACCGGAATCCCGTGGGACGAGTTCGAAGCGGACTACGGGACCATCCGTGACCGGATCTCCCGCGTCGTGCCAGGGCTGCAGCACTTCAACCGCCGGGTGGTCCGTCCCGGCGGCATCCGGCTGCCCAACCCGGTCAATGAGGGGATCTACCCCACTCCCGTCGGCAAGGCCCTGTTCACCCGCAACGCATGGGAGATGCCGCAATGCCCCGAGGGGCACCTGCTGCTGCAGACGCTGCGCTCCCACGACCAGTGGAACACCATCCCCTACACGGACGACGACCGTTACCGGGGCATCCACGGAAGCCGTCACGTGGTCCTGGTGAGCCCTCAGGACGTGTCCCGGCTCGGCTTGTCACAGGGACAGCGTGTCGACCTGGTCAGTGTGTGGGACGGCGGCACGGAGCGCCGCGCGAAAGACTTCGAGGTTGTCCCCTACCCGACGGCACCTGGCTGCGCCGCCGCGTACTACCCCGAGACCAACGTCCTGTTGCCGCTGGACAGCGTGGCCGGGACCAGCAACCAGCCGACCGCCAAGAGCATCGTGGTCCGCCTGGAGCCCACGACCTCGGAGTGAGCTCCAGGCGCCCGGACGACATTTCGCTTGGTGCCGACCGTTAGGGGGGACGAGGTGAGCCCGGGCAACTCCGTTGCGCCGACCCGCCGGTGTCGGCCCAGGCCCCTGCATCCCGTCTCGGAGCGCGGTCGGCACTTCGGTCAATCTCGGGGCCCGTGTGCCTGGTTCGCCTCGCGGAGAGCCAACCAGGCATCCGCTACGGGACCGACGTGCCCGAGTTTATCGGGGTTGTTCACTGTGTGGATCGTCTGGATCTGCCCGTCGAGTACCTCGAGCGCCCAGGTGCTGAGGACCCGGCCGTCCCGGTCGCGG
This sequence comes from Streptomyces sp. NPDC054847, assembly GCF_053610925.1. Lineage (NCBI taxonomy): Bacteria > Bacillati > Actinomycetota > Actinomycetes > Kitasatosporales > Streptomycetaceae > Streptomyces > Streptomyces sp. NPDC054847. The sequence goes on from NZ_JBSGZJ010000045.1 coordinate 17,659, forward strand.
AAGATCGCGCCCGGCCGGCCGTTCACCTGCTGCGGTTCCACGACGCCACCGCCCCTGAGAACCAGCGGCACGAACGCCGCGAGCACCCGGACCACGTGCCCGGCGCCGAGGACGACCGGCTTGAAACGCGGGGCCTTGCCACCACTGTCACCGATCATCTGGACGTCGGCGGTCAGCAGCTCGGCCAGCCCGTCGACATCCCCTTCCCGGAAGGCGTCGAAGAACCGTTCGGCGAGTTTGTCGCGGGCCTTCCGGTCGGCCTCGAACCGGGCCCGGCCCGCGTTCATGTGACGGCGCGCCCGCACCGCGAGCTGGTGGCACGCCGCCTCCGATCGCCCCACGGCCGACGCGATCTCCGGGAAGCCGAAGGCGAACACCTCCCGCAACACGAAGACCGCACGCTCGAGCGGGGTGAGTCTCTCCAGCAGGAGCAGGGCCGCCACCGACAGCGAGTCCGCCAGCTCCGCCGACCGCGCCGGATCCTCGTACGGGTCGGTCAGCAGCGGTTCGGGGAGCCACGGGCCGGCATACTCCTCCCGTCGGACGCGGGCCGAACGCAGCACGTCGATCGAGATCCGGGTGACCACGGTCGACAGGAACGCCTTGGCCGATCCGGGCCGGGTGGAGGTGGCCTGGTAGCGCAGCCAGACCTCCTGGACCGCGTCCTCGGCCTCGCTCACACTGCCCAGGATCCTGTAGGCGATCGAGAACAGCAGCGGCCGCTGCTCCTGGAACTCTTCGGTCTTCGTCATGCCGGCTCCCCGCTTGAAACCCTGCCGCTCCGACGGGTGGCGGCGGCTCCGGCCGGAGAACCACGCCCCTCCACCCTCAAATACCACTGCCGGTCGTGTGGCCGGCAGCAGGGCCGGGCACCTCCGGACCGGCGACGGCGCCCGGCCGGTAGAGCGCACGGCTGTCAAGGGCCACCATCACCAGGGCACCGGGCCCTCCTCACTGAAGAATCCGGCGGTCGGGCCGTCCGCGCCGAGCGTGGCCAGGCGCACCACTACCGCGGCACCCTGGGCGACCGTGAGGAATCCGGTGTGGTTGTTGCTGTCCGTGTCGACGAAGCCGGGGGCCACTGCGTTGACGAGGATGCCGTCCTTCCGCAGCTCATTGGCGTACTGCACCGTCAGCGCGGTCAGTGCGCTCTTCGACGGTGAATACGCGGCCGACGGCAGTAGTGCCGCGAAGGGGCCGTCCGGGTCGCTCATGAGACTCAACGACGCGGCGTGACTGCTGACGTTGACGATGCGTGGCGCAGGTGACCGCCGCAACAACGGCAGCATGGCGTTGGTCACCGCAATCACTCCGAAGACGTTGGTCTCGAACACCGCCCGGACCATGTCCAGGTCGACGGAGCTGGGGACTTGATCATGGGCGTCTTCGGGCGAGGCCTGCCCGGAGCCGGTGATGCCGGCATTGTTGATCAGGACGTCGAGGTGGCCGAAGCGCTCCTCGACCTGCTTCGCGGCCTCGTGGACGGTGGCCTGGTCGGTGACATCCAAGGGGAGCGCGTGCGCGTCGCCACCGGCCGCGCGCACGGCCGCAGCGGCTTCCTCGCCGCGCCCCAGGTCTCTGGCGCCGATCAGCACCGTCATGCCCAGCGCAGCGAGCTGCTCGGCTACCCCACGACCGATTCCCTTGTTCGCCCCGGTGACCAGCACGACCTTCTGATGTGTGGTCCGCTCGCGCATGACCGGCTCCTCCGTTGTCGAAGTGGATTCTTCTCCCACCTGTCTTCGCAACCTGAGACGAGACAGCCCGGCCGTCACTGACATGCAGACGGAACCAGCTGTTCCCGGTCGAGGCGATCCGGCCTGAGTCAGGCATCCCCGACGGAGTCGAGCTGGACGCCGCCGTCCGGGGCGGACGCCCGGGCCGTGCGGCGGAAGGCGGCCCGGTAGACGCTCGGGCGGTGGCCGGTGTGGCGGGCGAAGAGGCCGGCGAACGTACCGGGGTCCTCGTATCCGACTGCCGCGGCGACGGCGGAGACGGGGCGGTCGGTGGTCTCCAGAAGATGGCGGGCGCGGCGGACCCGGGAGGCCTGGAGATGGGCCAGCGGGCTGCGTCCGGTCTCTTCGGCGAAGCGGCGCAGCAGCGTGCGGGTGCTGACCCCGAAGGCGTCCGCGAGCGCGGCGAGGTCGTACCGCTCGGTGAGCTTCTGGTCGAGCCGCCGCATGACCTGCTGGGAGAACTCCCGGCCGGGCTGCGGGAGGAGCCGCGGGTCTACGTACGGGGTCTGGGAGGTCCGCGCGTCGTCGACGAGCGCCAACCGTGCGGTGGTGCGGGCCACCCGGGCGCCGTTGTGCCGGCGGATCAGGTCCAGCGCGAAGTCGTACATCGCGCTGAAGGCGGCCGTGGTCGTCACCCCCGTGTCGGTGACGACCAGGCACTCGGGCCGCACGTCGGCGTCCGGGCAGCGCCTGGCCAGTTCACCGGCGTGCAGCCAGGAAGTGGTGGCCCGGCGCCGGTCGAGGAGCCCGGCCTCGGCGAGCAGGAACGCGCCGACGCAGAGGGAGACGACGGCGGTGCCGGCGGCGGCCTGCGCGCGGATCGCCGCTATCTCGGGGGCGAGCCGGGCGAGCCGCGCGTCGAGGTCGCTGTCCGGGCGCAGTTCGAAGCCGGGGACCACGAGGACGTCGACCTCTCGCAAGGGACGCACGTCCAGGTTCGCGCCGCCCGAGGCGGTGACCCGACGGCGGGGCGAGACGACCGAGACCCGGTAGCCGGGCGCGTCCGGTCCGGCGACATGCCCGGCCATCGTCAACAGGTCGGGGACGCCGAACACTTCGGACGCGAAGCAGTCCGGATACGCCAGGACCCCGACCCTAAGCGCACCCGGCCCGGCGTCCCGATCCGCACCTTCCTGTGCCTGCCGCGTCGCCTCCACCATCGCTCCCCCACCCCCTGGTGTCCCGGCACCGGCCGGCCGCGTACCGCTCGCCTCCTTGCGTTTGGCGAGATTACCCCTGGCCTTGGCGATCTCGCCCCTCACCCGGCGGCAGGCCCGGGGACCAGGCTGGCCCCATGAGTGACGACGACCCGATCACAGACTTCACCCGCCGGAGCGTGGCCGTGGAGGGGGTGAAGAAGACGGTGTACGTAGCCGGGGCCGGGCCCGCGGTCGTGGTGCTGCCCGAGATGCCGGGCATCAGTCCCGACGTTCTGCGGCTCGCGCGCTGGGTACGGGACGCGGGCTTCACCGTCCACGTGCCCTCCCTGTTCGGGACGGACGGCGCATTCCCCACGGTCGAGGGCGGCCGGGAAGTCGTCCGCCGCGCCTGTGTCAGCGCCGAGTTCCGCGCCTTCGCCGGGGGCGGCACCAGCCCGGTGACGGCCTGGCTGCGCGGCCTGGCGCGCCAGGCCCACACCGCGTGCGGTGGACCCGGGGTGGGCGCGATCGGCCTGTGCTTCACCGGCAATTTCGCCCTCACCATGGCCCTGGAGCCCGCGGTCATCGCCCCGGTGGTCAACCACCCGTCATTGCCGCTCGACGACCCCGGCGGACTCGAACTCGACGCGGCGGACGCCCGCGCGGTGCGCGACCGGCTCGACCGCGACGGACTCACCGTCCTCGCCTACCGCTTCGAGGGCGACCGCTGGTGCACGGGACAGCGCTTCGCCGCCTACCGATCGCTGCTCGGCGACGCCTTCGACGGGCGTGTCCTGCCCGACAGCGCCGCCAACCCGGCCCCGCCGCCCTTCTTCGCCGATCTGGTCGGTACCCCGCACAGCGTCGTCACCGCGCATCTCGTCGACGAGGCCGGCCACCCCACGGTCCGGGCCCGCGACGAGATCCTCGCCTTCCTCACCGACCGCCTGCACCCGCACGGGAACCGACCGCTGCCGGCCACCTGACCGGCCCGGTCGGACACCGTTACCTCACCGCCAACCCCTCGCCGGCGGGGTGTGGTTCCGGTCGGCGCTCGCCTCGCCGGGCCCGGAACCACACGTCAAAGGGCGGGCGGTACACCACCCGACTCGGCCGCTCCCGGTTCAGGCGTGGCACCGCCCGGTATGCGTCACCCCGGATTCACTGGGCACGCTGACGGCGGGTGATCAGGAAGGCTCCGGTGCCGACGGCCAGTGCCGCCATGGCACCGCCCGCGGCGGTCACCGCCGTGCTGGAGACCTGGCTGCCGCCGAGACCGCCACGTGCCGCGGCACCGGCCAGCACGGTGAACGAGGCGTTCGCGGTCCGGTTTCCGCACCGCACCGTCAGAGTGTGGGCGCCGGGCGTGGCGGTGTTGGTCACCCGTGCGGTGGCCGTCGTGGTGGCCCCGGCGGGCAACTGCACGGTGGGGAATGCCGCGGAGGTGACGGTCCCGCCACCGGTGCAGCCCGAGGCGGTGACCCTCAACGTCGCGCCCTGATGGACCTGCGACGGGCTCACGCTCACATTCGAGGGCCCCGCGCCCGTGGACGTGCCATCAGCCCACGCTGCGGACGAGGACCACACCAGTACAACGGCGGCTCCGGCCAGGACGATCCGGGCCTGTGACAATCTGCGCATGACACTCCTCCCGTGGAAGAACCCCCACCGGCATGGCTCCGGTGGTGTTCGTGCCTCCCGTACACCACCCTCGGCACAAACCCGGACAACGGCACGCCCACCCACCCCCCATCAGGCTTGACAAAGGAGTGAAAGCGCAGGTCACCGGCACAATGACTCCTGTCGGGCACGGGTGATCGTATTGATGCAAACAGCCCACACCGGCTGTCCTGCGGGGGATGTGAGGAAGCGTGACGGCGGGCCGGGCTCCTCGTTGAGACTTGTGGACGCGTGAAGTGCACCCCTGGGCCGGAGACTTCGTCCCAGGCCGGCGCGGGCGGGCCGCGGCAGGTCGGCGAAGCAGGGTGGGCGTCGGGCGCACCTCGGAGGCGGTAAGCCCGATGGCGGGCTCAACGGCCGTTCCACCGTGGAGTCCACGGGCCCGGGACGACGTAGCGCGAGCAGGCCGCCCGGCAGCGTGGCGGGCCGTTCGCAGGGGTAGGGCACACGCGTCGGCGGCCGCTGAGGTGGGGGAAGCACATGGATCTGGAGCAGTGGCTGGGCCTGGCGGGCCTGGTGTCCGCCGGTGCCGGCGTCTACTACGCACGAGGCGCGCTCGCTCCCGAAAACGCCGGGGAGTCACGGCGGTCCTTCGTCAACGGACGGAAGGACATGAGCGCACGCTTCGGGGAACTGTCCGAGACAGCCGCCGACATCCATCTACGCGCACGCCCCACACTGGAACGGATCGGGACCTCCACCCTGCTGTGGGAACCGGCGATGCGCCCGCCGCGGCCGGTCCCGCTGCGGCAGGTGACGCTCGCCTGGCAGGAGAATCCGCCGCCGGCCGACCCGGCCCTGCTCCGGGCGGCACAGCGGTACCTGCCGAAGGAGACCAGGTCGCGGCGGTACGAGCGGTACTCCTCGGCCCTGGGCGATCTCGCCCGGCCCGCCCTCTTCGAGGACCGCCCGTCCTTCCGGCTGCTGCGGGCCGACTGGGCGCACGCGGACGGGCCCCGCCTGGACTTCGGCTCCGGCCAGTACTTCGACCTCATCGATCAGAACGAGGCCGTGGCCCATGAACTCGCCGAGGCCTCGCGGCGGGAGCCGGTGCGCCTGCCGTTCTGGGGACGGTTGCCCATGCGCGGCCTCCTCGCTGCCGACCCCCTGCTGCTCGGGCGGCGGAAGGTACTCCCGTCCGTCGGGACCCTGACCCTGCGGCGCACCCCCGACGGGCAGGCGTCCTTCTTCCTGCTCAAGAGAGGCAAGGGCAAGGTCGCCACCGGGGAGGAGACGTACGGGCCGCTCCCCGGCGGCATGATCCAGCCCGCCTCCCTGTCACCCCTCGCGCACCGGCGGGACCTGTCCCTGTGGCGCGTCATCATGCGCGAGTACAACGAGGAACTGCTCGGCGCTCCGGAGGCGACCGGCGACACCGGCACCGAGGTCGACTACGGCCGGCCCCCGTACAGCCAGCTCGACGCGGCGCTGGACGACGGTTCGCTGCGGGTGTGGTGCTTCGGCATGGCACTGGAGCCACTGCACCTCGCCGTGTGCGTGCTGACCGTGGCGGTCTTCGAGGCCCGTACCTTCGACACGGTCTTCGCGGAGGCCGTGGAAGAGAACGACGAAGGCAGTGTGATCAGCGGGCGCCGGGCCGACGGCGCCGTGGTGGGGCTGCCGTTCACCGCGGCCACCGTCGCCGACCTCCCGGCGGACCGCATGTCGGCGCCTGCGGCGGGGCTCCTGCGGCTGGCCCTGCAACACCGGGAAATGCTGCTCGCGCCACCGGGCGGCGCTCCGCGGTGAGCACGGCGCCCCGCCGGAACCCGGTGGACGCGGTCTCGCGCCCCCGGCGTGCCGCCCGGAACGGCCCGGCGGCCTCGTGGCCGACCTGATGGGCGGCTGCGGGATGCGCAACGGCGAGGCCGCGGCGGTCGAACGGCAACAACATCGATCGCCGGCTTCAGTAACCGCTATACGCAGCGGGCCTTGCTCGCCGCGCGGTCTGGTCAGGCCTTGCCGCGAACGACGGTCACGGGGCAGTGCGCGTGGTGCAGCAGTGCCTGGCTCACCGAACCCAGGAGCAGTCCGGCAAAACCGCCGCGCCCCCTGGCGCCGACGACCATGAGCTGAGCAGTCTTGCTCGTCTCGATCAGTACCTCGCGGGTTTCACCGCTCAGCACTTCGTGCCTGACCGTGACGTCCGGGTACCTCTCCGTGCGGCCTGCGAGTACTTGGGCCAGCAGACGCTCCGCGCTCTCGGTGCCCGTGCCGGGCGGCACGTAGTCCGGCCGCCACGCGTGCACGGCAAGGATTTCAGCTTTGCGGAGCGCCGCCTCGGCGAAGGTGAACTCGACCGCCTTCTCGCCGGCGGCGGAGCCGTCGACAGCCAGCACGATCGGCCCGGCGCCAGCCGGTTCCTCGCGTGCCACCATCACTGGACACTGGCTGTGGGCGGCCAGGGAGGCCGCCGTTGACCCCAGCAGCATGCCGATGAAGCCCCCCAAGCCCCTGGGGCCGACGACCACCAGGTCCGCGGCTCGCGACTCGGCCTCCAGCACCGCCACCGCGTCACCGGTCTCCACGGCTTCGGTGACCTCCACGTCGGGCGCCACGCTCCGGGCACGCTGCGCCGCCTCGTTCACCAGGCGATCGAGCGGCGACGGGTCCAGCGGCGTGTACATGGGCCGGACCGGCCAACTCAAAGCGTGCACCACACGCAGCTCCGCACGACGCCGCTGGGCCTCCCGGGCGGCCTCTTCGACCGCGGCAAGACTCGACGACGAGCCATCCACTCCTGCGACGACAAGGTTGCCCACCGTTCCTCCAATGATCGCTTCAGCTACCAAGCTTCACGCCGGCGATGCGTTGTTGCCATTCGGAGAAACGACCGGCGTCGCTGGCGATGCTCAGCTCAGCCCCAGCTGCGGCTGATCCAGCAGCAACTGCAGTCCAGCGACCTGCCGGGGGACCGGATCGCCGGTCGGGTCAGCTTCGGAAGGGCTCTCTCATAGAGCACGGTCTACGGCTCGCTGAACCTGCTCAATGCCCAAATGGCCAGGAGGTCGAGCGTCATCACGCTGATCGACCACAGCGGGTAGTACGGAATGAACATGAACTGGGAAATCAGGCTCGCGGCGCCCAGCGCCACACCGGCCCCTCTGCCCCAACTCCTGCCGGCCAGTACCCCCAGGCCCGCAGCGATCAGCCCGAGGCCGACAACTACATGAATCCAGCCCCAAGCCGTCAGATCGAACCGGTAGACGTACTGAGCCGTGCGGAAGATGGCGTCATTCGCGATGCCGGCGGCGCCCAGGGCAATGCTCAGTGACCCGCTCAACTCCAGAGCCAAGCCGGCAAACAGGTACGGGCCCGTCTCCCACTCGCTGTTGCGGGGCCCTGCCGGGCTCTGCCCCGCCCCGCCGGGCGTCTTCGTCATGGCCGCCACCTTCCTGAAACGGCGCGGACGCCGCTGCACACCGGTGTGTGAGCCGGCCGCGTTCCCCAACAGCCACAGCCTCGCTTCGCTGCCTTCGCACCGCGACCGCATCAGGTCGTCCGGGTGGTGACCACAGCCAGGATCGGTTCTCGAGCTGTGTCGCGTGCATTGGGATCGCCTCCAGCTCTGTGCGACAAGTGGTCAGTCGCAGGCCCTATCCACCAACCTCGCACCCGTCGAGCGTCCTGGCGTGCCGCGCACGCCGTCGAGACGGTCGTCCTCGCGGCGGTGAGGCCCGTTGTCGAAGCGGCCCACGCTCCAGGCGGGCGAGAGAAGGGCCGAAATTTCTGGCACCATTCGGAAACTCGGCAAGCCACGGACGCCGGAGACACCCCCGAGCGGGCGTCGACACCGTCCGCGACTGGCTCACTTCGGCGTAAGTGGAGCCGTTTCGGGGCGAGGGCCTACGAAATATTTCGGCGTTGGTGGCGATACATGCGAGAGGGGTTGACGTCGTTCACCGGTTCCCTATCATTCAGTTGCTCGACACTTCGACCCTCGTTCGATATCACGAACACGTCGGGGTCGCTCCATCTCCCAGCAGGGCACCTCCGGACCGCATCCCCGCACTTAGGAGTACGCGCGCGCATGTCATGACCTCATCAAAGCGGAGAGAGAAGCATGAACCCGCTCCAGCGCGTCGGACGTCGCCGATTCCCTCGAGGACCGCGACGGGCTCACCCGAACGCCGTCCAAGCCTCACCCCGGGTGCCCGGGAGTCACAAGCGGTCTGCCGTGGGGCTCACAAGACCGCTGCACACCGCACTCCACCGACAGTCCGGACAACCTCTGACGAGGCCAACCGGAACAGCCCACTAAAGGTTGGGGAAGTCCCCATGCACAGAGGAAGTTTCAGCCGCAGGCATCCGTCTGCGGTGCTCGCCGCCGCGGTTGCGGCCCTGGCCGCGTTGGCGGCGATGCTCGTCGCCACCCCGGCTCAGGCGGCCACCAGCGGCGCCTTACGCGGAGTTGGCTCGAACCGGTGTCTCGATGTGCCGGGCGCCAGCCAGACCAACGGCACGTACCTTCAGATCCACGACTGCTGGAGCGGGACCAACCAGCAGTGGACGTTGACGGACAGCAACCAGCTGACCGTGTACGGCAACAAGTGCCTGGATGTTCCCGGCCACGCCACCGCGGCCGGTACCCGTGTACAGATCTGGACCTGCTCCGGCGGTGCGAACCAGCAGTGGCGGGTGAACTCCGACGGCACAGTCGTCGGCGTGGAGTCCGGGCTGTGCCTGGAGGTTGCGGGCGCCGGTACGGCCAACGGCACGGCGGTACAGATCGGGACGTGCAACGGCGGCAGCAACCAGAAGTGGGCCGGCCTGACCGGGACTCCCCCGACGGACGGCACGTGTTCTCTTCCGTCGACGTACCGGTGGACGTCGACGGGTGTGCTGGCGCAGCCGGCCAACGGGTGGGCCGCGGTGAAGGACTTCACCACCGTGACCCACAACGGCAAGCACCTGGTCTACGCGTCGAACGTGTCGGGATCGTCGTACGGCTCGATGATGTTCAGTCCCTTCACGAACTGGTCGGACATGGCGTCGGCCGGCCAGAGCGGGATGAGCCAGGCCGCGGTGGCGCCCACGCTGTTCTACTTCGCGCCCAAGAACATCTGGGTCCTGGCGTATCAGTGGGGTGCGTGGCCCTTCATCTACCGCACGTCGAGCGACCCCACCAACCCCAACGGCTGGTCCTCTCCGCAGCCGCTGTTCACCGGGAGCATCTCCGGCTCCGACACCGGCCCGATCGACCAGACCCTGATCGCCGACGGCCAGAACATGTACCTGTTCTTCGCCGGTGACAACGGCAAGATCTACCGGGCGAGCATGCCGATCGGGAACTTCCCGGGCAACTTCGGCTCGTCGTACACGACGATCATGAGCGACACGAAGGCCAACCTGTTCGAGGGCGTGCAGGTCTACAAGGTTCAGGGCCAGAGCCAGTACCTCATGATCGTCGAGGCGATGGGCGCGAACGGGCGCTACTTCCGCTCCTTCACGGCCTCCAGCCTGAGCGGCTCGTGGACCCCGCAGGCCGCCGGCGAGAGCAACCCCTTTGCGGGCAAGGCCAACAGCGGTGCCACCTGGACCAACGACATCAGCCACGGTGACCTGGTCCGCAACAACCCCGACCAGACCATGACCATCGACCCCTGCAACCTGCAGTTCCTGTACCAGGGCAAGTCCCCCACCGCGGGCGGCGACTACAACCAACTGCCGTGGCGGCCGGGTGTCCTCACCCTGCGGCGCTGAACTTTGCTGAGGTGGGCGGTCGTCCGGGGGCCGGCCTGGTAGGGGC
>NZ_JBSGZJ010000046.1:0-27941 GCF_053610925.1 Streptomyces sp. NPDC054847
GGTGGCGCCCGCCCCCTTCTGCGTACCGGTCAGGCGGGGCGGGGTGCCGTCAGCGCGGCCTGTGGCGCGCCGCCCGCCGACAGGGCTATCCGGCCGGGGCGGAGGCCGCCGCGGAGGCCTGTGCCTCGCCGCGGCGGACGATCTGGCGGAACGTGAACTCGCCCAGGTCGTCGCCGGTCTGGAAGGCCTTGGTGTCCTGCTTGGTGACGGACTTGGCCTGGGTGTAGCCGGTGGTCGTGAAGTAGGCGTAGCGGCCGTAGGCGTTGAAGGTGGAGCGGCACACCGGGCCGCCCTTGCAGAACGCCGGCACGCCCGCGCCCGGCAGCGGCACGACGCTGCCCGACGCCTGCTGGAGGGCCTTCTTCGCCTTGGCCTCGTTCTCGAAGGTGGCGACGGCGATCGTGACCGCGATGCCGTCCTTGCTGTAGGTGGCGCGGAAGACCTGCTCGCAGCCGTTGCTTTCGAGGGCGGTCGCCAGGGCGCCCTTGACGGCGGAGGCGCAGTTGCCGGTGCGCGCCAGCGCGCCCTTGTCGTAGACGCGGTCGCCCATCGTCAGCTTCTTGCCGGGGAACAGCGTCTCGGCGCTGAGCGGGAGGGTGTCCTTCTTGCGCTCGGAGATGAAGTCCTTCGGGTTCGGCGGCGGCAGCGGCGCCACGGAGGAGAAGGACGGCTCCGGCGCGGTGGTGTTCTGCGGCAGGTCCGGCGGGGCGGGAAGTTGGCTGCTGCTCTTGTCGGAGGCGGTGCCGTCGCCGTCCTTGTTGGAGGAGACGATCGCGGTGGCGACGGCGCCGGCTATGAGCGCGGTCGCCAGTGCCCCGCCGCCGACCATGAGCCAGCGCCTGCGGCGGGCACGGGCGGCCGAGGCGTCGGCGAGCGCGGCCCAGTCGGGGGTGCCGTCACTGCCCGATCGGCCGCCGAGCGGATCGAAGGAGTCCTGCCCGTACTGGTCCCGACCGTACTGGCCCGGTCCCTGGCCGTACTGGTTCTGTCCGAACTGGCCCTGGTTGTACGGGTTCTGGTCCTGTCCGCCGGACCCCCACTGTGGTCCCCCCTGCCCGAAGCTCATGCCGCGCATCCTAAACCTGTTGGGCGGGGCCGGTCCCGGCAGTCAGAATCGGCCCCATGGGACATGTAGAGGCCGCGCATCTCGAGTACTACCTGCCGGACGGGCGTCCGCTCCTCGCCGACGCCTCGTTCCGGGTCGGCGAGGGCGCGGTGGCGGCGCTGGTGGGGGCCAACGGCGCCGGCAAGACCACGCTGCTGCGGCTGATCGCGGGGGAGATCCAGCCGCACGGCGGTTCGGTGAGCGTCAGCGGCGGACTCGGCGTGATGCGGCAGTTCGTCGGCTCGGTGCGCGACGAGCGCACCGTCCGCGATCTCCTGGTGTCCGTGGCGCAGCCGCGGATCAGGGAGGCGGCGGCCGCGGTGGACTCCGCGGAGCACGCGATCATGACGGTCGACGACGAGGCCGCGCAGATGCGGTACGCGCAGGCGCTGAGCGACTGGGCGGAGGCGCGCGGGTACGAGGCGGAGACCGTCTGGGACATGTGCACCACGGCGGCGCTCGGGATGCCGTACGAGAAGGCGCAGTGGCGTCAGGTGCGGACGTTGTCCGGGGGCGAGCAGAAGCGGCTCGTGCTGGAGGCGCTGCTGCGCGGCCCCGACGAGGTGCTGCTGCTCGACGAGCCGGACAACTATCTGGACGTGCCCGGCAAGCGCTGGCTCGAGGACCGGCTGAAGGAGACCCGTAAGACCGTTCTGTTCGTCTCCCACGACCGGGAGCTGCTGGCCAGGGCCGCGGAGCGGATCGTGGCGGTGGAGCCGGGGCCGGCCGGGTCGGACGTGTGGATCCACGGCGGTGGCTTCGCCACGTTCCACGAGGCGCGGCGGGAGCGCTTCGCGCGCTTCGAGGAGCTGAAGCGGCGCTGGGACGAGGAGCACGCCCGGCTGAAAGCGCTGGTGCTGCGGCTGCGGCAGCAGGCGGCGAACAGCCCGGACATGGCTTCGCGGTACCGGGCGATGCAGACCCGCTTCAAGAAGTTCGAGGAGGCCGGCCCGCCGCCGGAGCCGCCGAGGGAGCAGGACATCAGGATGCGGCTGCGGGGCGGACGCACCGGTGTGCGCGCGCTCACCTGCAAGGGGCTGGAACTGTCCGGTCTGATGAAACCCTTCTCGCTGGAGGTCTTCTACGGGGAGCGGGTGGCGGTCCTCGGTTCCAACGGATCGGGCAAGTCCCACTTCCTGCGGCTGCTGGCGGGCGACGCCTCCGTGGCCCACACGGGGGAGTGGAAACTGGGTGCACGGGTCGTCCCCGGGCACTTCGCCCAGACCCACGCCCACCCCGAGCTGCTGGGCCGCACGCTCGTCGACATCCTGTGGACGGAGCACGCCAAGGACCGGGGCGGGGCGATGTCGGTCCTGCGGCGCTACGAACTGGAGCGCCAGGGCGACCAGCCCTTCGAGAAGCTCTCGGGCGGGCAGCAGGCGCGCTTCCAGATCCTCCTGCTGGAGCTGGCGGGGACCACGGCCCTGCTGCTCGACGAGCCGACGGACAACCTGGACCTGGAGTCGGCGGAGGCGCTTCAGGAGGGACTGGAGGCCTACGACGGCACGGTGCTGGCCGTGACGCACGACCGCTGGTTCGCGCGCTCCTTCGACCGGTACCTGGTCTTCGGCTCGGACGGGGTCGTCCGCGAGACACCGGAGCCGGTGTGGGACGAGCGGCGGGTGGAGCGGGTGCGATAGCCCGCCGGGCAAGGGTTCCGGTGCCCCTGCGCCGGGGGGCCGGGGACCCGTTTTGACCCGCCAGGGGGCAGACAGGTATTCTGCTGGTTCGTTATGCGTATTGGCTTGCTCTATCTCACGTGAGGGGCCCTTACGCCGGTCCACCGGGCCGATGACCAGCGGCAGGCATTCGGGTTGCGTCCCCGCGTGCCGCCAGGGCTGTCGTGATCGTCCGGGTGGCCTTGTCAGGACCACACTCACTGAAGAAGCGAAGGCTACGACCGTGCGTACGTACAGCCCCAAGCCCGGCGATGTCACGCGCCAGTGGCACATCATCGACGCGCAGGACATCGTCCTGGGCCGTCTGGCGACTACGGCAGCGAACCTCCTCCGGGGCAAGCACAAGCCGACCTATGCCCCGCACATGGACATGGGCGACTTCGTCATCATCATCAACGCCGAGAAGGTCCACCTCTCCGGCAACAAGAAGACTCAGAAGATGGCGTACCGCCACTCCGGTTACCCGGGTGGTCTGCGTTCCGTCCGCTACGACGAGCTTCTTGCCAAGAGCCCGGAGAAGGCTGTGGAGAAGGCCATCAAGGGCATGATCCCCAAGAACACCCTGGGCCGTCAGATGCTCTCGAAGCTGAAGATCTACGCGGGCGACCAGCACCCGCACGCTGCTCAGCAGCCGGTCCCGTTCGAGATCACCCAGGTCGCGCAGTAGTTCCGGCCACCCCCTAAGACGAAAAGAAATCTGAGGAGAATCGTGGCCGAGACCACTGTTGAGACCCCTGTCGAGGGCGAAGAGACCTACGCGGAGGTCACCACCTTCGAGTCGGACGCCCCCGTCGAGGGTGAGTACACCACCGAGTCCATGACGTCCCGCTTCGGCGAGCCGCAGCCGGCCGCCGGCCTGGGCCGTCGCAAGAACGCCATTGCCCGCGTCCGGATCGTTCCGGGCACCGGCAAGTGGAAGATCAACGGTCGCACCCTCGAGGACTACTTCCCGAACAAGGTGCACCAGCAGGAAGTCAACGAGCCCTTCAAGGTGCTCGAGCTCGACAACCGCTACGACGTCATCGCCCGTATCTCGGGTGGCGGCGTGTCCGGCCAGGCCGGCGCCCTGCGCCTCGGTGTGGCCCGCGCGCTGAACGAGGCCGACGTGGACAACAACCGCGGCGCCCTCAAGAAGGCCGGCTTCCTCTCCCGCGACGACCGTGCGGTCGAGCGCAAGAAGGCCGGTCTCAAGAAGGCCCGTAAGGCCCCGCAGTACAGCAAGCGCTAAATCGCACGCTGGCCTGCAGACATCCTGTACGGCTTTTCGTTCGCCCCGGCGGCACTCCGTGCTGCCGGGGCGTTCGTCTATCGACTGCCTCGGGCGAACAACGGTTCGAGCATTCAGCATTCTCGGAGGAACAACAGTGGGACGACTCTTCGGTACGGACGGTGTACGCGGCGTCGCCAACGCGGATCTGACGGCGGAGCTCGCGCTCGGCCTGTCGGTCGCGGCGGCACATGTGCTCGCAGAAGCGGGCACGTTCGCGGGCCATCGCCCGACCGCGGTGGTCGGCCGTGACCCCCGCGCATCCGGAGAGTTCCTGGAGGCCGCCGTCGTGGCCGGCCTGGCGAGCGCGGGCGTCGACGTGCTGCGCGTCGGCGTGCTGCCGACCCCGGCCGTGGCGTACCTCACCGGCGCCCTCGGCGCCGACCTCGGCGTGATGCTCTCCGCGAGCCACAACGCCATGCCGGACAACGGCATCAAGTTCTTCGCACGCGGCGGCCACAAGCTCGCGGACGAGCTCGAGGACCGTATCGAGCAGGTCTACGAGCAGCACCGCACCGGTGAGCCGTGGGACCGGCCGACGGGCTCGGGCGTCGGCCGGGTGACGGACTACGACGAGGGCTTCGACAAGTACGTCGCCCACCTCATCGCCGTGCTGCCCAACCGCCTCGACGGACTCAAGGTCGTCCTCGACGAGGCGCACGGCGCCGCCTCCCGTGTCTCGCCCGAGGCTTTCGCGAGGGCAGGCGCGGAGGTCGTCACGATCGGCGCGGAGCCCGACGGCCTCAACATCAACGACGGCTGCGGATCCACGCACCTGGAGCTGCTGAAGGCCGCCGTCGTCGAGCACGGCGCCGACCTCGGCATCGCGCACGACGGCGACGCCGACCGGTGCCTCGCGGTGGACGCGCAGGGCAACGAGATCGACGGGGACCAGATCCTCGCCGTGCTGGCGCTCGCCATGCGCGAGGCGGGAACGCTGCGCGGCAACACCGTGGTCGCCACCGTGATGTCCAACCTGGGCTTCAAGCTGGCGATGGAGCGCGAGGGCGTCGAGCTGGTGCAGACGGCGGTCGGCGACCGCTACGTCCTGGAGGCGATGAAGGCGCACGGCTTCGGCCTCGGCGGCGAGCAGTCCGGCCACGTGATCGTGCTCGACCACGCCACGACCGGCGACGGCACGCTGACGGGTCTGATGCTCGCGGCACGGGTCACGGCGACCGGCCGGACGCTGGCCGACCTGGCCGGGGTGATGGAGCGCCTGCCGCAGGTCCTCGTGAACGTGCCCGACGTGGACAAGTCCCGGGTGCAGACCTCCGCCGAACTGTCGCACGCGGTCACCGAGGCCGAGCGCGAGCTCGGCTCCACCGGCCGGGTGCTGCTGCGTCCCTCCGGCACGGAGCCGCTCGTGCGGGTCATGGTCGAGGCCGCCGACATCGAGCAGGCCCGGTGCGTCGCCGGCCGGCTGGCCGACGTGGTGAAGTCCGCGCTCGGCTGAGCCGCGCCGCAGGAGTGCGTACGCCCGGTCAGGGACCTGTGTCCCGGACCGGGCGTCCGTGTGTCCGCGCCGGTGTCACCCGGTCCGCGTCGGCGTCATCCGGTCGCCACGGCTGCGGCGCGGCGGCGCTTCCTGGCCCAGAAGAACTTCTGCGCCAGCAGGGTCAGCGTCCCGGCCAGCACGATGCCCAGCAGGTTCAGCAGCAGCTGCTCGGTCGAGCCCCAGGCCTGCCCGTAGTAGCTGTAGCTGAAGGCGACTGCCGCGTTCGCCGCTGCGGGCACCGTCGTCACGGAGATGGCGACGCCGACGAGGGCGCCCGACTTCGACGAGGTGAGCGACAGCATCCCCGCGGCCCCGGCCAGCAGGGCGACGACGAAGGAGAACCAGTCCGGGTTGTAGATGAAGCTGGTGTTGGGGCGTTCCGCCTTCAGCTTCGACAGCTCGAAGAGGTTCACGGCGTCCATGAAGTGGCTGAAGCCCACGGTCACCAGCATCGCCGCGGCGAACCCGGCGATCAGTGCCACGAACGACCGCATCGCCAGCCGCGGGGCGCGACGGACCACGGCCGTGCAGAAACCGGCCAGCGGGCCGAACTCGGGACCGACCGCCATCGCTCCCACGATCAGGATCGCGTTGTCCAGCACCACACCGCAGGCGGCGATCATCGTGGCCAGCGTGAGGAACGCGATGTAGGTGACGCTGAGCGTGGACTCCTCGTGCGTGGCGTCCGCCAGATGTTCCCACAGAACCGCGTCCGCGCCCTCGCCGGGCGCGGCCATCTCGGCCCGATCCGCGCGGTGCGACAGCGAGAGGTCGATGTTCTCCACGGCGACCGAGCCGCATTCGTCGATGCCGAGGTCGCGCAGTCCGGCGAGCAACTCGTCACCCGCCTCCCGGGCCACGTCGCACATCACCAGGTCGCCCTGCGGGTCACGGGCGGCGCCGGGGACGACGGCGAGATGTGCCGTGCCCACGGTCTTCTCGAGCAGGGCGAGCACCTCCGCCGTGCGGTCGGCCGGTGTGATCAGACGCAGATGCAGCACGCGGGTGTCTCCTAGAGCTTGCGCAGTGACAGCCGCTGCACCTTGTGGTCCGGGCCCTTGCGCAGCACCAGTGTGGCGCGGCCGCGGGTGGGAGCCACGTTCTCCAGCAGATTGGGCTTGTTGATGGTCCGCCACATGGTGCGGGCGTAGTCGAGCGCCTCCTCCTCGGAGACCTGCGTGTACTTCCTGAAGTAGGAGAAAGGATTCTGGAACGCCGTCTCCCGCAGCTTGCGGAAACGGTTGAGGTACCAGGTCTCGATGTCCTCGGGTCGTGCGTCGACGTACACGCTGAAGTCGAAGTAGTCGGCGAGGCCGACCCGGGTCCGTCCGTCCTTGCCGGGCAGTGCCGGCTGGAGGACGTTCAGCCCTTCGACGATCAGGATGTCCGGGCGGCGCACGGTCAGCCGCTCGTCCGGGACGATGTCGTAGATGAGGTGGGAGTAGACCGGCGCCGTGACCTCGTCCTTGCCGGCCTTGATGTCGGCGACGAAACGGGTCAGCGCCCGGCGGTCGTAAGACTCGGGGAAGCCCTTGCGGGACATCAGCCCACGGGCCTTGAGCTCCTTCATCGGAAGCAGGAACCCGTCGGTGGTCACCAGCTCGACCCGCGGATGCTCGGGCCAGCGCGCGAGCAGGGCCTGGAGGAGCCGGGCGACCGTCGACTTGCCGACGGCCACGGAACCGGCGACTCCTATGACGAAGGGCGTGCCGCGCTGTTCGCCGTGGCCGCCCCCCGCGTCGCCGAGGAACGTGTTGAGAGCGCCGCGGAGGCCGGCGCTGGCCTGGACGTAGAGGTTCAGGAGTCGGGACAGCGGGAGGTAGACGTCCCGCACCTCGTCGAGGTCGATGACGTCGCCGAGCCCACGGAGCTGCTCGACCTCCTCGGCGCTGAGGGGCAGCGGGGTTCTCTCGCGCAGGGCGCTCCACTCCGCGCGGGTGAGGTCGACGTACGGAGTCGACGCGTGCTCGGCCCGGCGGTGGGCGCTTCGTGGCGGCGAAGTGATCACAGGGACATTGTCGTGCGTGCGACTCGGTTATGGGTGGTGTGCTCGGTCACGCGGAGCGGAGCTGCCGCGGCTCCGCGCCGGGTCTCCGCGACGGAATGTCAGTGGCGTGCGTCACAGTTATGGCTGAGGTGGGCGCCGACCCGCGACGTCCGCGGACCCGGAGGTTGTCTCATGACCTATGCGATCCAGGCGGAAGGACTGGTCAAGCGCTTCAAGGACACCGAGGCGCTGGCAGGCGTCGACCTGGCGGCCCGCACCGGCTCGGTGCTGGGCCTGCTGGGGCCGAACGGGGCGGGGAAGACGACTGCCGTACGGATCTTCGCCACACTGCTGACCCCCGACGGCGGCCGGGCCACGGTGGCCGGACACGATGTCGTCCGCGAGGCCGGCGAAGTGCGTTCCCTCATAGGCCTCACCGGGCAGTACGCGGCGGTGGACGAAAATCTCACCGGCACGGAGAACCTGCTGCTCATCGGCCGTCTGCTCGGCCTGCCGAGACGTGATTCCAAGGCACGGGCCGGTGAACTGCTGGACCGGTTCCAGCTCAGCGACGCGGCGGGACGCGCCGTGAAGACGTTCTCCGGCGGCATGCGGCGCAGGCTGGACCTCGCGGCGAGCCTGGTCGGCCGGCCGAGCATCCTGTTCCTGGACGAGCCGACGACCGGCCTCGATCCGCACAGTCGCGGGGAGCTGTGGGACATGCTGCGGGCCCTGGTGGCCGACGGCGCGACCGCGCTCCTGACCACCCAGTACCTGAACGAGGCGGACCGGCTCGCCGACGACATCGTCGTCGTCGACAAGGGCCGGGTCATCGCCGAGGGCACGCCGGACACGCTGAAGTCCGAAGTGGGCGGCCAGGTGCTCCAGGTGAGGCCGGTGGCCCCGGAGGACCTGGCGCGCACCCGCGCGCTGGTGGCGGAGACGGCCGGTTCGCAGACCCAGACGGAGGGCGAGTCGGTCACCGTGCCGGTCAACGACGCGGAGCTTATGCCGGCTGTGGTGCGCAGGCTGGACCGCGAGGGGATAGCGGTGGGCGAGCTGACCCTGCGGCGCTCGTCCCTGGACGAGGTCTTCCTGGCGCTGACCGGGCACCGGGCGGAGCCGGCGCCCGACTCCGGCAGGCCGGACGAGTCCGCCCGCGAGGCGGAAGAGGCCGGCCGGCCTGCCGACGAGAACGAGCGGGAGAAGGCGGTGAGTTCGACATGAGCGCGACGACGATGCCGCTGGCGCCGGGCCGGTCGTCGGGACGGGTGAAACCGCTCGACGGGATCAGGCAGACGTTCACGATGGCCTGGCGCAGTCTTGTGGCGGTCAAGCACAATCCGCTCGAACTGGTCGACTACAGCATCACGCCGATCATGTTCGTCTTCCTGTTCACCTATGTGCTGGGCGGGCAGATGGCCGGCTCCCCGGAGGCGTATCTGAAGTACGCGCTCCCAGGGATCATCGTGCAGAACACCCTGTTCATGACCATATACACGGCCATGGCGTTGAACACCGACCTCACCAAAGGTGTCTTCGACCGGCTGCGCAGCCTGCCCATAGCGCGCTCCGCCCCGCTCGTCGGCCGTATCACCGCGGACCTCACGAAGCACGTGTGGGCGATGCTGCTGATGATCGGTCTCGGGCTGCTCCTCGGCTTCCGCGTGACCGGCGGACTCGGCGGGTTCCTGCTCGGCGCGCTGCTGCTGGTGGTGTTCGCGGCGGCCGTGTCGTGGACCGCCGTGCTCATCGGGATGCTCGCGGGCGACGCGGAGAAGGTGCAGGCGTTCGGCTTCACGCTGATCTTCCCCATCACCTTCACCAGCAGTGCCTTCGTGCTGGTCGAAACGATGCCGGGCTGGCTTCAGGCCTTCAGCGACATCAATCCGGTGACGCATCTGTCGGACGCGTTCCGCGGGCTGCTGCTCGGCGGTCCGGTCGCCGAGCCGGTGCTGTGGTCGCTGGTGTGGGCGGCCGGTATCACCGTGGTCTTCTATCCGCTGGCCATGCGGGCGTACAGGGCGAAGGTGTGAGCCGGGGGTGGCCGGACAGCGGTGTCGGCAGGGCGCGTTATCGTACGGCTCAACAGCAGCGATTCGGGGCGGGACAGGCGTGGGCCGTCGCCTCGGGAGGGGTCGCTGCGATCACGCGAGGACAACGCACATGCGAAGCACCGCTGTACGCCGTACCGCTCTGGCCGCCGCCGCGGCCTCACTGGTTCTCCTGGTCGCCGCCTGCGGTGGCGAGGGCTCCGACGGGGGGACGAACGATAAGGGCAACGGCAAGGGCAAGGACTCCGCTGCCGCGGAGCCCGCGGCCAAGGCTCTGACCGCGGCCGAACTGGACAAGGTCGCGCTCGCCGAGGGTGACGTCAAGGCGCACAAGATCGTGAAGGCCGGTCCGGAGGACGACATCGCGGCCAAGGACGTCAAGACGGACAAGGCCGAGTGCGAGCCGCTGGCCCGGGCACTCGCCGGTACGCCCATGGGCGCGCCGGTCGCGACGGTGAAGCGGAGGGCCACCGCGGAGCCCGACGTGAAGGAAGCCGGCAAGGACGGCGCGATCGAAGGCGCCTTCGACATCACGACGTCGCTGGTCGCGCTCTCGTCCTACGAGGGCGAGGGAGCCGCCGACGCCTTCGCGGCGGTCAAGTCCGCGGGTACGGCCTGCGCCGGTGGCTTCACCCTGACGATGGCCGGCACGGAGCAGAAGATCGTCAAGATGGCCGAGGCCAAGGTCTCGGGCGGCGACGAGGCCGTGGCGTGGACGATGACCGGCGAGCAGGACGGCGAGAAGCTGCCGTTCAACGTGGCCGTCGTGCGCAAGGGCGGCACCTTCGTGTCGTTCTCCTCGTTCAACCTGATGGCTCCCGAGGGCGACCTGCCGCTGCCCACCGCCGTCATCGACGCCCAGGCGGCCAAGCTCGGCTGACCCACCCCGGCCGGCCACCCGCCCGCCCACCTGACCTGCCCGCACGGGTCCGGAACCGTAGGCTGCCGACATGTGCGGAATCGTGGGTTACGTCGGCGGACAGTCGGCGCTCGATGTGGTCATCGCCGGGCTGAAGAGGCTCGAGTACCGCGGCTACGACTCGGCCGGAGTCGCGGTACTCGCCGACGGGGGGCTCGCGGCGGCGAAGAAGGCGGGCAAGCTCGTCAATCTGGAGAAGGAACTGGCGGACCGGCCGCTGCCGAGCGGTTCTACCGGCATCGGCCACACGCGCTGGGCCACGCACGGCGGTCCCACCGACGCCAACGCGCACCCTCACCTGGACAACGCGGGGCGTGTGGCCGTCGTGCACAACGGCATCATCGAGAACTTCGCCGCCCTGCGCGCCGAACTGGCCGAGCGCGGCCACGACCTGGAGTCGGAGACCGACACCGAGGTCGTCTCGCATCTGCTCGCGGAGTCGTTCTCGTCCTGTGGTGACCTCGCAGAAGCGATGCGCATGGTGTGCAGGCAGCTCCAGGGCGCGTTCACGCTGGTGGCGGTGCACGCCGACGAGCCGGACGTGGTGGTCGGTGCGCGGCGCAACTCCCCGCTAGTGGTGGGAGTCGGCGACGGCGAGTCCTTTCTGGCCTCCGACGTGGCCGCGTTCATCGCTCACACACGGTCGGCGATCGAACTCGGCCAGGACCAGGTGGTCGAGCTCCGCCGGGACGCCGTGACGATCACCGGTTTCGACGGGGAGCCCGCCGAGGTGCGGGCCTACCACGTGGACTGGGACGCCTCCGCCGCCGAGAAGGGCGGCTACGACTACTTCATGCTCAAGGAGATCGCCGAGCAGCCCAAGGCGGTCGCCGACACGCTCCTCGGCCGCGTCGACGCGTCGGGGTCGCTGACCCTCGACGAGGTGCGCATCCCGCAGTCCGTGCTGCGTGAGGCGGACAAGGTCGTCATCGTCGCCTGCGGTACCGCCTTCCACGCCGGGATGATCGCCAAGTACGCCATCGAGCACTGGACCCGTATCCCCTGCGAGGTCGAGCTGGCGAGCGAGTTCCGCTACCGGGACCCGATCCTGGACCAGCGGACGCTGGTGATCGCCATCTCGCAGTCCGGCGAGACCATGGACACCCTGATGGCGCTGCGGCACGCCCGTGAACAGGGCGCCAGGGTGCTGGCCATCTGCAACACCAACGGGTCGACGATTCCCCGCGAGTCGGACGCCGTGCTCTACACCCATGCCGGGCCGGAGGTGGCGGTCGCCTCCACCAAGGCGTTCCTGACCCAGCTGGTGGCCTGCTACCTGGTCGCCCTCTATCTGGGCCAGGTGCGCGGCACCAAGTGGGGCGACGAGATCAGGGCCGTCGTCCGTGACCTGGCGCAGATCTCCGGACAGGTGGAGCGGGTACTGGAGACGATGGAGCCGGTGCGGGAGCTGGCGCGATCCCTTGCCGGCAAGAACACAGTGCTCTTCCTGGGACGCCATGTGGGGTATCCCGTGGCGCTGGAAGGCGCGTTGAAGCTCAAGGAGCTGGCGTACATGCACGCGGAGGGGTTCGCCGCGGGTGAGCTCAAGCACGGGCCGATCGCGCTGATCGAGAAGGACCTGCCCGTGGTGGTCGTGGTGCCGTCGCCGCGCGGGCGTTCGGTGCTGCACGACAAGATCGTGTCCAACATCCAGGAGATCCGCGCACGTGGCGCCCGTACGATCGTGATCGCGGAGGAGGGCGACGACGCGGTCGTGCCCTACGCCGACCACCTGGTGCGGATCCCGGCGACGCCGACGCTGCTCCAGCCGATGGTCGCCGCGGTGCCGCTCCAGGTCTTCGCCTGCGAGCTCGCCACGGCCCGTGGCAACGAGGTGGACCAGCCGAGGAACCTGGCCAAGTCCGTGACGGTGGAATGAGCGTCGAATGATCATCGGGGTGGGGATCGACGTGGCTGAGGTGGAACGCTTCGCCGCGTCGATGAAGCGGACACCGGGCATGGCCGAGCGGCTCTTCCTGGAACGGGAGTTGCTGCTGCCGAGCGGTGAGCGCAGAGGCTACGCGTCCCTCGCGGCGAGGTTCGCCGCCAAGGAGGCGCTGGCGAAGGCGCTCGGCGCGCCGGCGGGCCTGCTGTGGACGGACGCGGAGGTGTACGTGGAGGACTCGGGCAGGCCGCTGCTGCGTGTGCACGGCACGGTCGCCGCCCGCGCCGCCGAACTGGGCGTGAGTTCCTGGCACGTGTCGCTCAGCCACGACGCGGGAATCGCCTCGGCGGTCGTGATCGCGGAGGGCTGAGCCGGCGCCGCCGGCCGGGCGTCCGTATCCGGCCGCGACCGGGGCCCGGCGGGCCGTATCTCCGGCCGGGGCCGGGGCCGGGGCCGGGGCCGGGCGTTCCGGGCGGCGGGCCGTGTCTCCGGCCGGGGCCGGGGCCGGGGCCGGGCGTTCCGGGCGGCGGGCCGTGTCTCCGGCAAGGGTGCCTGCCTTGCAGGACGCAACCCCGGCCGGGTGGGTGTTCGGCGCGGCGGCCGTGTCTCCGGCCGGAGCCGGGCCCTGGCGGGCCTAAGCAGGGCCTGGTGTTCGTTGCGGTAGGACGCAACTCCGGCCGGGTGCTCCGCGCGGCGGGACGTGACTCCGGCCCGGCGTTCCGCGCCGCGGGGCGTAACTCCGGTCGCAGGCGGAGCACTTGTGCGTGGTGGTCGCGCGCCGCCGCGCGGGCTGCGGCAGACTCGGGGGCATGCGTACTGCGTACAGCGTGGAGACCGTGAGGCACGCCGAGGCACAGCTCATGGCCCGGCTACCGGAGGGGGCGCTCATGCAGCGGGCCGCCGCCGGACTGGCCGCTGCCTGCGCAGGGCTGCTCGGGCGGGTGTACGGGGCCCGGGTCGTCCTGCTCGTGGGCAGCGGCGACAACGGCGGTGACGCCCTGTACGCAGGGGCCCGGCTGGCGCGCCGCGGCGCCGGGGTCGTCGCCGTGCCGCTCGCCCGCGGCCGCGTCCACGAGGGCGGTCTCGCGGCGCTGCTCGCCGCCGGCGGACGGGTGGCCGACGACCCGTTCGCGGTGCTCGCCTCCGCCGACCTGGTGCTGGACGGGATCACCGGCATCGGAGGACGGGGCGGGCTGCGCCAGGACGCCGTGCCCGTGGCGCGCGCGGCCCGCGGTTCCGACGCCGTGATCGTGGCGGTCGATCTGCCCAGCGGTGTCGAGGCCGACACGGGCAGGGTGCAGGGCGAGGCGCTCCACGCGGACGCGACCGTCACGTTCGGGACGTACAAGCCGGGCCTGCTCATCGACCCGGCCAAGGAGTACGCGGGCACCGTACGGCTCGTCGGTATCGGGCTCGAGGAGCACCTGCCCTCCGTGCCCGCACTGGAGGCGCTCCAACACGCGGACCTGGCCCAGATGTTGCCGGTGCCGGCCGCGGAGAGCGACAAGTACCGTCGCGGAGTCGTCGGGATCGTCGCCGGGTCCGCGCGCTATCCGGGTGCGGCCGTGCTCTCGGTCGCCGGTGCGCTGCGGGGTGGTGCGGGGGCCGTGCGGTACGTCGGCCCGGCCGCCGACGCGGTGATCGCCCGTTTCCCGGAGTGCCTGGTCCACGCCGGTCCCCCCGGGAAGGCGGGCCGGGTCCAGGCCTGGGTCGTCGGCCCGGGGCTCGGCGACGACGCCGGCGTGGTGGAGGAGGTGCTGGCGTCCGACGTCCCGGTGCTCATCGACGCGGACGGCCTGCGCCTGCTGGACACCGCGGCGGTACGGGACCGGGCGGCGCCGACGCTGCTGACCCCGCACGCCGGGGAGGCGGCGGCGCTCCTGGGTGTGGGGCGGGAAGAGGTGGAGGCCTCGCGGCTCGGCTCCGTGCGGGAACTGGCCGCACGGTTCGGCGCCACGGTCCTCCTCAAGGGCTCCACGACCCTGGTCGCCGCGCCCGACGGGGAAGGTTCACCGGTCCGGGTCAACCCGATGGGGTCCTCGTGGCTGGCGACGGCCGGCAGCGGCGACGTGCTCTCGGGCCTGGCCGGTTCCCTGCTGGCCGCCGGTCTCGGCGCGCGCGACGCGGGTTCCGCCGCCGCCTATCTGCACGGTCTGGCGGCCCGTCACGCGGCGGCGCACGGCACGCCGATCACGGCGCTCGAAGTGGCCGAGGCGCTCCCGGCCGCATGGCGGGACGTGAGCGCCGCCTGACGGGGCGCGGCGCGCTCCCGCGAGCCGCCGCGGCCGGGCCGGCGCACCCGAGTGACGCACGCGACCGCCTGCCGTACGGATCCGGCCGTACGGCTCTGAGACACTGGGCGCGATGAGTCACACAGCACCGAGCAGCCGTTCCGCACCACTGCGCGCACGGGCCGAGATCGACCTCGCGGCCCTGCGCGCCAATGTGCGCGCCCTGCGCGCCCGCGCGCCGCGCGCCGCGCTGATGGCCGTCGTGAAGTCCGACGCGTACGGCCACGGCATGCTGCCGTGCGCCCGCGCGGCGCTCGAGGCGGGTGCAACCTGGCTCGGTACGGCCACGCCCCAGGAGGCGCTCGCGCTGCGCGCGGCCGGGGTCGAGAGCCGGATCATGTGCTGGCTGTGGACGCCCGGCGGCCCCTGGCGTGAGGGCATCGAGGCCGACCTCGACATGTCCGTGAGCGGCATGTGGGCGCTGGACGAGGTCACCGCGGCGGCGAAGGCGGCCGGCCGCCCCGCCCGTGTCCAGCTCAAGGCGGACACCGGTCTGGGCCGTAACGGGTGCCAGCCCGCCGACTGGCCCGAGCTGGTCGCCGCCGCCCGTACGGCGGAGGACGACGGGCTCGTCCAGGTCACCGGTCTGTGGTCCCACTTCGCCTGTGCCGACGAACCGGGTCATCCCTCGATCGCCGCCCAACTCGCCGTCTTCCGCGACATGGTGGAGCACGCGGAGAAGGCCGGCATCGAGCCCGAGGTCCGGCACATGGCCAACTCCCCGGCGACGCTCACGGTCCCCGAGTCGCACTTCGACCTCGTCCGCACCGGCATCGCGATGTACGGCATCTCGCCCTCCCCGGAACTGGGCACCCCGGCCGACTTCGGGCTGCGGCCCGTGATGACGCTCGCCGCGTCCGTCGCGCTGGTCAAGCACGTTCCCGCCGGCCACGGCGTCAGCTACGGCCACCACTACGTCACGGACGGCGAGACGACCCTCGGGCTGATCCCCGTGGGCTACGCGGACGGCATCCCCCGGCACGCTTCCGGCCGCGGCCCGGTCCTGGTCGCGGGCGAGTGGCGGCGGGTGGCCGGACGGGTCGCGATGGACCAGTTCGTCGTCGATCTCGGCGGGGCGACGGTTCCGGAGGGTACGGAGGCCGTCCTGTTCGGTCCCGGCGACCGGGGCGAGCCGACCGCCGAGGACTGGGCCCGGGCGGCGGACACGATCGCGTACGAGATCGTCACACGGATCGGGACCAGGGTCCCGCGCGTCCATCTGAACGAAGGCCCAGAGGAACACGCCCACGACTCCCACGACTCCCACGACTAGGAGAGCGGCACGGTGAGCGAGACCGGTACGGGGGACGCGGCCGAGGCCGCGGTCGAAGCCGCGGCGGCAGCCGTGGCTTCGGACAGCTGGCGTCGCGCGGGCTTCGCGGGAGCGGCGATAGGCGTGGTCGCCGCCGGTGCCGCGGCAGGCGTCGCGCTGGAGCGGCTGACCGTCGGCCGCGGGATGCGCAGGAAGGCACGTCTCGCGCTCGACGCGTCGGGTCCGTACGGCGCCCTGCGCGGCACACCCGGGCAGGCCCTCGCCGACGACGGCACCGCCCTCTACTACGAGGTGGACGAGGTCGACCCCGAGGCCGCCGCGCCGCGCCGCCGCAGGCTCTTCGGGCGCAAGGCGCCGGCTCCCGTCACCGTCGTCTTCAGTCACGGCTACTGCCTCAGCCAGGACTCGTGGCACTTCCAGCGCGCCGCGCTGCGCGGTCTGGTCCGTACCGTCCACTGGGACCAGCGCAGCCACGGCCGGTCGGGCCGGGCCTCGGCGCAGGCCGGATCCGGCGGCCTGCCGGTGACGATCGACCAGCTGGGCCGGGACCTGAAGGCGGTCATCGACGCGGCGGCCCCCGAGGGACCGCTGGTGCTGGTCGGCCACTCCATGGGTGGCATGACGATGATGGCGCTCGCGGCCCACGATCCCGAGCTCGTGCGGGAACGCGTGGTGGCGGCGGCGTTCGTGGGCACGTCGTCCGGGAAGCTGGGCGAGGTCAGTTACGGGCTCCCGGTGGCCGGGGTGAACGCGGTACGGCGGGTCCTGCCGGGCGTGCTGCGTGCGCTGGGCTCGCAGGCCGAGCTGGTCGAGCGGGGCCGCCGGGCCACCGCGGACCTCTTCGCCGGGCTGGTCAAGCGGTACTCGTTCTCCTCGAAGGACGTCGACCCGGCCGTCGCCCGGTTCGCGGAGCGGATGATCGAGTCGACGCCCATCGACGTGGTCGCCGAGTTCTACCCGGCCTTCGCCGAGCACGACAAGGCCGAGGCGCTCGCGGTGTTCCAAGGACTTCCGGTGCTCGTCCTCGCGGGTGACAAGGACCTGGTCACCCCGAGCACGCACAGCGAGGCGATCGCGGACCTGCTGCGGGAGAGCGAACCGGCGGCCGAGCTGGTCATCGTGCCGGACGCGGGCCACCTGGTGATGCTGGAGCATCCGGAGGCTGTCACGGACCGCCTCGCGGACCTTCTGGTGCGGGCCGGAGCGGTGCCGGCAGCGGCTACCGTTGGTCGGTATGGAAGCACCGCACAGCCCGGCGGCTGAGACCGCCGCCGCCGCTCGGGCCCGACTGACGGTCGACTCTCCCGAGGAGATGCAGAACCTGGGCCGCAGCCTCGCGAAGCTGCTGCGCCCCGGTGACCTTGTGATGCTCACGGGCGAGCTCGGCGCCGGCAAGACGACGCTGACCCGTGGCGTCGGGGAGGGCCTCGGCGTCCGTGGCGCGGTCACGTCCCCGACGTTCGTCATCGCCCGTGTCCACCCGTCGCTGACGGGCGGCCCGGCACTGGTTCACGTCGACGCGTACCGCCTGGGCGGCGGCCTCGACGAGATGGAGGACCTCGACCTCGACGTCTCGCTGCCCGAGTCGGTGGTGGTCGTGGAGTGGGGCGACGGCAAGGTCGAGGACCTGTCGGAGGACCGGCTGCATGTGATCATCGACCGGGTGGTGGGGGACACGGACGACGACCGCCGTGTCGTGACCCTGGTCGGGTACGGGGCCCGCTGGGCGGACACGGACCTGGCTGTGGCCGCCGCCTAGGGACGGCCCCGGTTCCGGGGCCGGATGTCTCGGAAATCCGTGTGTTCCGACAAGACGTCGGGAAAATGTTGCGCCTGCGACGCCGCGCGTGATGACATGGTACCGAGTCCTGGTTAGGTCTACCTAACCTCGCCTGCCCACGGAGCCCAGGAGGCGTCCATGCCGGCATCGGAGCGCGAAGCCCAGTCACGTCAGCAGCCGTCCAGGCCCACACCGGCGAAGCCGCTGCCGTCGGCCGTGTCGATGCGGGACCTGCTGGCGTCCTGCGCCGCGGCCAGCGCCGTATCCACCCCGCCCCGCGACAGCGAGACGGCCCGCGACAGCGAGGCGCACCGCCCCGGCACGCACGGCCCGGGGGCCCACCGGGACGCCGCCTGATTCGCACGGGGTCGTACGCGATCACCCGTACGGGTAACGGCGGTGCGGGCTACGGAACGACGACCACCTTGGAGCCGATCGTCGCGAAGACCCACATCGCGTCACCGTCGGCACGCGTCATCCGCACGCCGCCCGTCTTCTTCTTCGGGTCGGGGCTGGCCATCGAGCCGTTGACCGCCGCGCTGAAACCGACGGGCACGCCACCCTCGTTGGCGAAGCGCACCACATGCTCGACCGGCACCCCGTCGGAGCCGGGCACATTGCCCGACCGTGAGGTGACCTTGTAGGAGCCGGGCTTCGGGCTGATCGTGGAGGGCATGACCTCGAAGGTCCGGCCGGCCTTGCCGTTCGCGTTCACGAGCCACACCCGCCGGTCGCCGAGCGCGTACACGACGCGCATCCCCGTGCCGGAGCCGGCCGGGACCGCCAGCGGGTCCCGCGGCTTCTGGGACGCGGCGGCGCCGGGAGTCGTCGCGGAAGGGGCGGCGTTCGGCGGCTTCGACGCGGCGAGATCGTCGGGGACGTCCGCCGCCGCCTGATAGGCGAGGAATCCGACGACGGCCAGCGCGGCCGCCGTGAGCCCGGCCACGAATCCCGAGCTGCTCCGTGCCACCCTGCCCACCTCTTGGATGCGTGTGTGTTACCGAATACCTGTGCTCGTGGTGACGGTAGCACCGAGGCTCCGTTCGACGGTGCCGCCATGGCCCCCTCGCCGGAGCCGTAGGCTGTTTGCGTGCTCTTGCTCGCCATGGATACCGCCACGCCCGCCGTCACCGCCGCCCTCCACGACGGCTCCTCCGTCCTCGCGGAGTCCAGCAGTGTGGACGCGCGCCGCCACGGAGAACTGCTGCTGCCCGCCGTTGACCGGGTCCTCGCAGAGGCCGGGGTGAAGCTCGACGCCGTCACCGGCATCGTGGTCGGTGTCGGCCCCGGACCGTACACGGGACTGCGGGTCGGTCTGGTCACCGCCGCGACGTTCGCCTCCGCGCTCGGCGTACCGGTGCACGGGGTCTGCACGCTGGACGGTCTCGCCCACGCGGCCGGTCTCGACACCCCCTTCGTGGTGGCGACCGACGCCCGGCGCAAGGAGGTCTACTGGGCGCGGTACGAGAACGCCCGCACCCGTACGACCGACGCGGCCGTCGACCGCCCCGCCGACATCGCCGGCCAGGTCGCGGGACTGCCCGCCGTCGGCGCGGGTGCGCTGCTGTACCCGGAGACGTTCGCGGACGCCCGCGGCCCCGAGCACGTGAGCGCCGCGTCGCTCGCCGCGCTGGCGGCCGAGAAGCTGCGGGCGGGCGAGGAGTTCCTGCCGCCCCTGCCGCTGTACCTGCGCCGCCCCGACGCGCAGGTCCCGAAGAACTACAAGGTGGTCACCCCCAAGTGAGCGCCGCCCACCCTCCCCCAGAGCTTCGCCCGGGAGGTGCCCCCACCGACAGCCGTCCCTCATCGACACTGAGCGGCGGCCTTCCTGAATTGCGTGAGATGCGCTGGTGGGACCTGGAGCCGGTGCTGGAGCTCGAGAACGAGCTGTTCCCCGAGGACGCCTGGTCGCCCGGCATGTTCTGGTCCGAACTCGCGCACTCCCGGGGCCCGCAGGCCACCCGCCGCTACGTGGTGGCCGTGGACGAGGACGGCCGGATCGTCGGCTACGCGGGCCTCGCGGCCGCCGGCGGTCTCGGCGACGTACAGACCATCGCCGTCGACCGCGGCCAGTGGGGCACCGGCCTCGGCTCCCGGCTGCTGACCGACCTGCTCCAGCACGCCACCGCCTTCGAGTGCGACGAGGTGCTCCTCGAAGTGCGGGTGGACAACACCAGGGCCCAGAAGCTGTACGAGCGATTCGGCTTCGAGCCCATCGGATTCCGCCGCGGCTACTACCAGCCCGGCAACATCGACGCCCTCGTCATGCGACTGACCGTACAAGGAACAGAGACCTCTGATGGCTGACGAACCGCTCGTACTCGGTATCGAGACCTCCTGCGACGAGACCGGCGTCGGCATCGTCCGCGGCACGACCCTGCTCGCCGACGCGGTCGCCTCCAGCGTCGACGAGCACGCCCGGTTCGGCGGCGTCGTGCCCGAGATCGCCTCGCGCGCCCACCTGGAGGCGATGGTCCCGACCGTCGAACGCGCGCTGAAGGAGGCGGGCGTCAGCGCCCGCGACCTCGACGGCATCGCGGTGACGGCGGGGCCCGGCCTCGCCGGCGCGCTGCTCGTCGGCGTCTCCGCGGCGAAGTCGTACGCCTACGCCCTCGGCAAGCCGCTGTACGGGGTGAACCACCTCGCCTCCCACATCTGCGTCGACCAGCTCGAACACGGCCCGCTGCCCGAGCCGACGATGGCGCTGCTCGTCTCCGGCGGCCACTCGTCGCTGCTTCTCGCGCCCGACATCACCGCCGACGTACGGCCCATGGGCGCGACGATCGACGACGCCGCCGGCGAGGCGTTCGACAAGATCGCGCGCGTGCTGGACCTGGGCTTCCCCGGCGGTCCGGTGATCGACCGGCTGGCCAAGGAGGGAGACCCGGCGGCGATCGCCTTCCCGCGCGGCCTGAGCGGCGCCAAGGACCCGGCGTACGACTTCTCCTTCTCCGGCCTGAAGACGGCCGTGGCCCGCTGGATCGAGGCCAAGCGCGCCGCCGGCGAGGAGGTGCCGGTGCGGGACGTGGCGGCCTCCTTCCAGGAGGCGGTCGTCGACGTACTGACGCGGAAGGCCGTACGCGCCTGCAAGGACCAGGGCGTGGACCATCTGATGATCGGCGGAGGAGTCGCCGCCAACTCGCGGCTGCGTGCCCTCGCCGAGGAGCGCTGCGAGCGGGCCGGCATCCGGCTGCGCGTCCCGCGGCCGAAGCTGTGCACGGACAACGGCGCCATGGTCGCCGCCCTGGGCGCGGAGATGGTCGCCCGCAACCGGCCCGCCTCCGACCTGGACCTGTCCGCCGACTCGTCGTTGCCCGTGACGGAGACGCATGTGCCCGGCAGGCAGCGGCACGACCACGACCACGTGCACGAGGTCAGCAAGGACAACCTGTACTCATGACCGTCGTGGCGATGATGTGGGAGGCCCGTGCCGTCGAGGGCCGGGGCGCGGAGCTGCTGGAGTGGGCCCGCGCCCGGGAGCTCGCACGCGAGCCGCTGCGCCGGGAGACGCTGCGGGCGAGCGGGGACCGGGTGCTCGTCATCACCTGGTGGGAGGCGCCGGGGACGGACGCCGACCTGCCGGAACTGCCCGAGCCGGCGGCCGATCTGATCACCCGCCCGGTTCACCGCTGGCGTTTCGAATCGCTCGGCTGAGATTTCTCGGAAAAACTTCGGCGAGTGTGTCGATCGGCGTCCTGCCCGTTCGACGCATGGGTGAGAGGCGGGGAACGGCCCCGTACTCACGAACCGAGGAGTTCACCATGCCGCGCTTCATGTCGCTGATCCGCATCGAGGAGAACCAGATCCCCGAGGACGAGTTCCCCGAGGGCTTCGACAAGAAGATGGGCGCCCTGCTGGAGGAGATGACGAAGGCGGGCGTCATGCTGGACACCGCCGGGCTCGTGCCCACCTCCGACGGCACCCGCGTGAACTGGTCCGGCGGCAGGATCTCCTACACCGACGGGCCCTTCACCGAGACCAAGGAGGTCGTCGGCGGCTACGCGATCGTCCAGTGCAAGGACAAGGCGGAGGCCGTCGAGTGGGCCAAGCGGTTCCTCGAGATCCACCCCGCGGAGTGGAACGTCGCCTGCGAGGTCCGCGAGATCCAGGAGGGCTGACCGCGGGCCGTGCTTGCCCGCCGTTCGCACCGGCTGCTCTGATGGGTGGCCGTGACGGCAGCAAGTGCAGTGGAAGCGGTCTACAGGATCGAGTCGGCGCGGATCATCGCCGGTGTCGCCCGCATCGTGCGGGACGTCGGCATCGCGGAGGAGCTCGCGCAGGACGCTCTGGTCGCCGCGCTGGAGCAGTGGCCGGAGTCGGGCGTCCCGGACAGACCGGGAGCCTGGCTCATGGCCACCGCCAAGCATCGCGCGATCGATCTCGTACGCCGCAAGGAGACGTACGCCCGCAAGCTGGCCGAGGTGGGGCGGGCCGCCGAGGACGTCGCGCCGCCGGTCGAGCCGGCGGATCCCGACGACATCGACGACGACCTGCTGCGGCTGATCTTCACCGCCTGCCATCCGGTGCTGTCCACCCAGGCCCGCATCGCGCTCACGCTCAAGCTCCTGGGCGGTCTGACGACCGAGGAGATCGCCCGGGCCTTCCTGACCGCCGAGTCGACCGTCGCCCAGCGCATCGTCCGCGCGAAGAGGTCACTGGCCAACGCGGGCGTCCCATTCGAAGTGCCGTACGGCGCGGACCGCGCCGCCCGGCTCGGGTCCGTGCTCGACGTCATCTACCTGATCTTCAACGAGGGTTACTCGGCGACGGCCGGCGACGACCTGGTCCGTCCGGCGCTGTGCGAGGACGCGCTGCGGCTGTCCCGGGTGCTGGCCGGACTGATGCCCGGCGAACCCGAGGTGCACGGCCTGAACGCCCTCCTCGAACTCCAGGCCTCCCGGATCCCGGCGCGCACCGGCCCCGGCGGGGAGCCCGTACTGCTCGCCGACCAGACCCGCACCAGATGGAACCGGCTGCTCATCCGCCGGGGCGTCGAGGCGCTCCACAGGGCGGGCGGCGGCCCCTACGGCCCGTACACCCTTCAGGCCGCCATCGCCGCCTGCCACGCGCAGGCCGTGCGCTACGAGGACACGGACTGGGCGATGATCGCCGCGCTCTACGGGCAGTTGGCGGCCCTGACGCCGTCCCCGGTCGTGGAACTGAACCGTGCGGTCGCCGTCTCGATGGCGGAAGGACCGGCCGCCGGACTCGAGCTGGTCGACGCACTCGCCGATGAACCGGCCTTGAAGGACTACCACTTGATGCCGAGCGTCCGGGGAGACCTGCTGGCCAGGCTCGGGCGCGCCGAAGAGGCCAGGGCGGAGTTCGAACGGGCGGCCTCCATGGCCCGCAACGCCCGCGAACGTGACCTGCTGCTGGAACGGGCGGCACGGTCCGGGCCGGAGACCGGCCGGTAACCTCGTCGCACTGCGCTGCTGGAGCGCCTTGACCCGCGACCCGGCGGGCGACGCTGGGCGCTCCGCCTGGTGACCCGTACCCCGCCCCGGCGGCGGAGCGGGGCCGCGCGCACCGCTGAGCGGGCCGGTCCGGGGACCTACGGACGGCCTCAGCGGTGATGGCTGACCATATGGGCGTGGCCGAGGTCCACGACGAGGGAGAGGGCGGCGGGCGTCACGCTGGTGTCGAACCCGAGGAAGTCTCTTCTGAAGTGCTCGCAGGCGGCACAGAGGGCGAGTGCCTCCGAAGCCTGCGCGACGAACCGCACGACCTCGCAGTCGCAGCAGGGATGCTCACCGTCGATCCGGCCCTGGAAGGCGCTCTCGAACGAGTCGTACTCTCCGTCGTACGCCCACGTGTCGAGGTCGCGCAGCAGCGGGAACCGGGCTGCCGCCTCCCACTTGGCGAGCGGAACGTCACCGTGTCCCGCCGGCCCCTGCCGGTCCGCGAGCCGCAGCAGCCCGGCGAGCCCGGTCATGAACCCGGGCACCGTGTCATCGGTGGCGGAGGCGGCGGCCAGCCAGGTCTCTTGCGCGTCCTTCGGGCACCTTCGGAAGAAGTCCTCGTCGAAGGTCAGGGCCAGGTGGTCGAGCTGCGAGGCGAGCGGCTGCAGCGGATGCCGCCAGGCGGGGTCCCAGTGCTCGGTCCGCAGGACCCTGGCCATCCGCAGCACCTGCCACTCGAGAGGATCACCACCCTGTGCGGCGGCGAGGCCCACGAGCTGGAACAACGGCCCGCTGGTGAAGGCCCCTTCAGGGTGCAACGGCATCGTCGGACCGTCCCCGCAGTCGTGCGGCGAGCTCGGTGAGCCAGGCGCCGGGGGTGTACGGCGCGGGTGGGTCGACCTCCATGCCGAGTTCGGTGACGGCGAGCGCGTAGTCGGTCTCGTCCAAGGGCAGCGTGAGCAGGTCGTGGACCTCGCCGGTCAGTTGGGCGACCAGGCCGCTGTCAGTGGTGTCCAGATAGTCCTGTACCGCGGCGTCGTGGTCCTCGAACTCGTCCGGCATGTCCTGGGAGAACCATCCGCCGAGGAACTGGGCGAGTTCGGGGAAGCGGGCGTGCCACTCCCAGCGGGTCCGGGGAGTGGAGGGGGGCGGGGCATGGCCGGTGTCGACGCTCTCCTTCAACCGGTCGGCCAGGCGGACGAGCCACGCCTGGATCTCGGAGTCCGGCAGTCCGACGTCGGGTACCGGGTAGAACTCGCCGAGGCGCAGTCGGAGCCGGCCGGGCGGGTTGTCGGCGTAGGCGCGCAGTTGTTCCTCGGCGATGGGGATGGCCCAGGGGCGGGTGCGCCAGGTGTGACGGAGATAGGCGGTGAGGGGCTCGTCGTCGTCGGCCCTGTGGCCGAGGTAGGCGCGGACGACGTGGTCCAGCTCGCCGTACTTGCGGTCGTGTTCGCGTGGCTTCAGGGACACGGGTGGGGCCTTCAGAGGTAGATCGGGAAGGTGGCGTGGACGGTGAAGCCGTGCGGGCTGGTGTCGTCGCGCTTGAGGATCACGCGGGCCGCGCGGACGTCGAGCGCGTCACGTCCGGCGAGCAGCATCGCCTGGAGCAGGACGCGCCCTACGGGCTCCGGGCGGGACGGCCAGGCGGCCTCGATGGTCAGCCTCTGCCGGGTCGACTGGGCCAGCCAGCGGTGGACGGCCTGCTCGTTGGCCGTGACGACCTGCTGGGTCGCCCACTGGGCGGTCTCCCGGTCGGGATAGGTGGCGGATCGGGTTCGCATGCGTGAGGGTACCTATCGCTTTTCCCACACCGGCGGGTGGTGGGTCTTCATGTGGTCGATGCAGCTCTGCGCCAGCAAGGGGAGCAATTCCTCGAAATCCACGGCGCCCGATCCGCCTCCGTGTTCCTGCGCGAAGAACCGGTCGAGGGCGTCCTCGTTCTGGAACAGGGCCAAGGCCTCGTAACACTCCGCGGCCGTGCCCGGCAGCTCCCACGGGCAACGTGGATGGATCTGGTCGATCCACATCGCGATGCCCTCTTCGACCGTGGACCCGCTCATCTCGTCCGAGATCGCCGAACCGTCCTGGCCGAAGTAGATGGACAGCTTCGGAATGAGACGGGGGAAGCGCAGACTGAGTTCCCTGGTCGTCATCGCGACCTCCCCCTTGGGCAGGGAGTTCCACTTTTCCACGTGGGCGGCGATCTCCCGCAGGACATGCGGCGTGCGCTCCACCGGGTCGGCCGTGGGCATGTTCTTCGGCACCGGAGTGCCCTCCGACAGTGCCGAGGCGAAGAGGTCGGCGGCCGTCCGCAGTTCGGCGGAGACTTCATAGAGGTTGGCTCCACCACCATCGGCGGAGTACCGCATGCCTCTGATCATCGGGGCCAGTGCGGGCTCCCAGCGGTCGGCCTCGACCGGGAGCCTGTCGTGGAAGGGCGCCATGAGCTTCCTGGCACTGGACAGCCTGAAGTACTCGTACAAGCCCTGTCGCTTCTCCATGGCTAGTTCGCCTTCTCTCCCACGATCGGCATGGAGGTCATCACTACGAAGGGAGGATCGAGATCCTCGTTGTAGACGAGTTTGGACTTGACCCCGTAAGTGTCCTCGGCCTTGCTCACAGGGAAGGGATCATCCCTCATGTGCTGGCGGTCGATGCTCCTGCCGGTCTCCCCGTACGGGGTGTTGTCCACCTTCAGCTCAAGGGGCGTCGGCTTCGCGGCGGACTTCTGGTCCTCGATCCAGGCCGTGATCTCCTCCGAGTGTTTGTCGATGTTGTACTGCGTGGCCCGCTGCGCCGAGTCGAGGTCCTTGAAGGTCGAGGCATTCGCGGGGAAGGGCTGACCGTGCGGCCAGGCCGGCGGGGGCTGGCCCTCCACGATCGGACGAGGGCCCTTCTTCAGGTCGTCGCGGAGTCGCTGGGCCAGTTGCTCATCGGTCAGACCGACGTGCCGGGTGGCGGTGTGGGAGTTCTCCAGCCACTCCGTCGAAGCCAGATCCACCTGGTAGATGCCGAGATCGGTGTGGCCGTCGCGCGTCCAGCGGTGGCGGGGCTTGAACTCGTCCAGGGCCCTGGCTCCGAATGCCCTGGCCCTGGCCACTTCCGCCTCGAAGGTGGGGGCGCTCAGATAGGCCTCGTCGAGCTCGGCCATCAGCGCGCGCACCTTGCCGGCCGCTTCGTGGAACGCGGCGTGACATGCCTCCACGGCCGCATCCGCCCCGGCCTTGTCCATGTGGGAACGGAACGTCATCACGATCTCGCCGAAGGCAAGGGTGGCGGTGAGCCGGGTGAGCTCCATGAGATCCAGGTCGACGGTCAGATCCTTGATGGTCGCCTTGGCGGCCTCCGCTCCCAGCCGGCTCGTCGTCTCCCGGCACTTGTCCGCGGCGTCGGCGGCATCGTGGAAGGCCTTGTGGAGCTCGTCCCCGGTCTTCGCAAGGACCTCGATGATGGGCCGCCGGGCCGACGGTGAGTCCTTCGGGTTCGTCTTCCAGTCACGGGCCCCGGGGGTGTCCCTGGGCACTTCCTTGGCATCCGTGCCACGGGTCCTGCCCCAGGCCGTCGTACCCCAGATGGTCTGGCAGAAGGAGTTCATGGCGGCCTGCCATTCGCTGTTGCCGCCGTCGGTGATGTAGGCGATGCAGTCCGCGAATCCCTTCGCGTGCTCCTTCGCCGCTTTGCCCACCGTCTGCCAGGCGTCACCGATGGCGCGAAGCTCGTCGGTCTGGGCGCCGGGCGTGATCTCCACGGTCTTGCCCAGCCTCAGGCCGTGCTCGAAAGCCTCCTTGAAGGTGTCGGCCAGCCAGTCCGGGCCGTTGCCGGCCCACGCCAGAATGGGACCGGAGTCGTCCCCGGTCCCCGTCCACTTGATGGAGGAGACGTCGTCGTAGGTCGTCTTTCCCACGCAGACCGGTGGGCTCTGCAGCGGCGGCATCTCGAAGGAGTGGCGTTTGTTCGCCTGCCGCGAGGCCCAGTCCGCCCTCTGGTAGTTGTTCGCGGTCTCGGTGAGACCGATGACGACGCCCTCGATGCTCTGGAGAGCACGGGCCCAGACCTGGAGGAAACGTTTGGCGACATCCTTGTACGCGTCGGCGAAGGCATCCGCTCCATGGCCCTTGCCCGCGACCTGCGTCTGGCTCCACCCGCCGACCGATCCGAGAAGTCCCGTCGCGGACTTGTGGAACTCGAACTGCTCGTTGCTGACGAGCCCGGACGCGTAGTAGACGTGCCCCGGCCTGATGTCGAAGGTGCCGTTGGCGTTCGGAGGCTCGGTGGGCTTGAGCTTCTCGACGTTCTTCTTGCGTTCCCGTTCCGCCGAACCCGTGTCGTGACGTGAGATGTCGACGCCGTGCGGATCCTTCAACGAACCCGGCGACGGCTCGGGGGTGGGAGAGGCACCGCCCGAGGGCGGCGTCTTCGGTGACCCCGTGTCCTCGTGGGTACCGGTGGGAGACGGGGCAGGGGTGGGCGTGCCCATCAGGCGGCTCCCCAGCCGCGCAGGACCGCGCGGTGTGCCTCCGCGTAGTTGGCGTGGCCGGTGGTGACGACCTCGTGGAGCCAGGCCTGGGCGGCCTGGAGGTCCTGCATCTGCTTGTCCCACTGGTCGAGTTCTTCCACGAACGCGTCGCGGGCGTCGCCCTTCCAGGTGAGGACGACCTTCTCGGTGCGGGTGTAGAGATCTTCCAGGCGCAGGTTGAGCTGCTTGAGGATGTCCTCGAGTTCGCCGGCGGCTTCGCGCAGTGTGCTGAAGCTGACGCCGATGTAGTCGTCGGCCATGTGTGGTGCCCCCGTGGAATCGTGC